>PFOK01000029.1 GCA_002792495.1 Candidatus Peregrinibacteria bacterium CG_4_10_14_0_2_um_filter_43_11
TCATTGAGTTTGTGAAGGTCGTTTTTTTCTGACATTTCAATGCCGATTGTCGCGTAGATTCGGTTCTCGTAATGATGGGTGGTGTAGTAACGGCTGAATATGGCAAAAAATGTCTGGCCAAGCATGATCAGGATAATGAGGAAAATGAAGTAAAGCTGGTGGGTAGTTTTCATAATATTAATTACCGATGGGAAAACCAATGGGTAAGGCAATTGGTTCCACAATTGGAACGATTAGTTTTTAAGTAATTCATTATAACGTTCGGCCGCCTGTCTTCCTATCGAACCGTTTTGATCCAGATCATAGGCTTTTTGATAGGCCGTTATGGCTTTTTCATTCTTTTTCATTTTTTCGTATAATTTACCCTGATTCAAATAAACCGCCGCAAGACTTGGATCGATCGCGATCGCTTTGTTTAAATTCACTTCCGATTCGGTATAATTTCCGTTGCCCAATTGTGCCCAGCCGAGCAGATTGTAGGCCATGGCGTTTTCCGGAAAAGCGAGGATGGCAAGTTCCGCAAGTTTTAAGGCTTCATCGGGGTTGCTCAAGAAATCGAGATAAATCCATATGGGTTTTACAAAAGCGGAAACTTCCTGCTTGTTGGCTTCGAGGATTTCTTTGTACATTTTTACCGCCGATTCATAATCCTTTTTTTCCATGTACAAATCCGCGAGTTTTTGTTTGACAACTACCTGCGGTTCAAATTGGTTGTTGAGCGCGTAATTGAAGTAAAAAATAGCTTTTTCAAAATCTCCGAGTTCCTGATGGGTGGTTCCCAAAAAATATTGGGTGGCCGGCCATTCGGGATCAATTTCATAAGCGCGTTCAAACGAAGTGAGGGCAAAATACGGTTTTTCTAAATTCAGATAAGCAAACCCAAGAAGAATCCAGGCGTCACGCAGGTCATTTCGGGAGCGAAGGACTTCTTTTAATTTAAATATGGCCAATTCGTAATCGGTGTTCTGATTGAGCGCACGGGCGAGCAATTCCGATAAATACAGAGGATCTGCGGCCTGAGCGAATTCAAACTCGCGGTAAGCGCTCATTATTTTTTCGATTTTTTCCGCCAAAGATAGAAAAGGGGATTTGGCCTGAGCCTGTTTGAGTAATTTTTTCGCTTCGTCATATTCATTGAAAAGAATATGAATCAGAGCCCGATCATAATCAAGACGGGGGTCGGTAGTAATGGTGGAAGCCAGTTCATCCAAAGTGACCTTCGCCTCTTCAAAGGCGCCTTGTTTGAGGGCGATTTGAGCCGAAAAATAACGTGCCTCCGTGTTCTGCGGATCGAGGATTAGAATGGTATCGACATTGCGACGCGCTTTTTCGTACTCCCCAAGGGCAAAGTTGGTATCGAACAATTTAAAATAAGGTGCCGAACGTTTGGGTTCCAGATTCGACGCTTTGACGTATTCGTTGGCCGCGAACGTTAAAAACCCACGGGTGAAAAAATAATCCCCCTTTTCCATCCGTTCATCGTATGAAAGGTTTTGTCCATCATCCACTGCCGTGACTTCAACCGATTTTTTCGCGGGTTTGTTTTTGACGGCGTTGAGTTTATCGGATCCTGTTTCTTTAAAATGAACGAAGATCTGTTTGACTTTTTGCACATTGAGCTCGCTGAACGGAATGCCTTGTTGCTTTGCACCGTAAGCAACTCCCACTAATAGAGCGAGGAAAATAGCGGCCAAAATGGCAAAGAATTTACGCATGAATTCAATCTAAAATTAAAAAACACAAGCTGGGATCATTTTAGGATAAGTTTTGCATTAACACCAATCTAATTTTCATTTTTTATGCCTGTTTGTTTTGTGTGGAACAAGCGCGCGGTACAGATCGCTATACCCAATGCGTCCGCCGCATCATCCGACCTGGGAATTCCGGAGAGATTCAGCAGGCGTTTTATCATTTCCTGCATTTGTATTTTGTCGGCCTGACCGTATCCGCAAATGTTGTTCTTGATTTGAAGAGGAGTCATTTCGAAAAGCGGAATATTGTGTGCAAAGATGGACTCCAAAAGCACTCCACGGGCATGCGCAACCTTGATGGCATTGGTCACATTTTTTGCGAAAAAAAGCTCTTCCACACCCGCCGCATCTGGCTGAATTGTTCTGACCAAATCATCGCAATCCTCTTTGATGCTGTGTAGGCGTTCTTCCAATGACAAACCCGCCGGCGTTTTGATCACCCCGCAATCGACAAAAATGTGCTTGTCTCCATCACTTTTTATCACCCCAAACCCGATGGTGGCAAGCCCGGGATCGATGCCCAGGAAAATTTTTTCCATCGATATGATTCTATCACCACTCACAAACATGTGCGAGTGAAACAAGCCGGATATACTCATTAAAGCAAAAGAACCACGGCCTTACGGCTATGGCATTATCCAGGATCAAGCTTCGCTTGCGCCCTGTCCTCCTGATCCCGGCTCTCAATATACTGCCTGATATAGCTGAAATAGTATAATCCCATTCGTCATTTCGACCCGCCTGAAACAGGTGGGGAAGAAATCCCTTTGCCCACTATTTCCTTTAAAATAGGCAGTGATGATATTGTGTCATTTTATTTTGATTTAGCTATATTATTTTAATAAAAAAAGTTCTGTAAATCCAAATGCGATTATCCGGAGCAATGGTATTGTTAAGATTTTATTTTTTATTAATAAAAACATATCCTACAATTTGTAATTAGAAATCTAAAATTGATTCAGATCGTATCCACTTGCCATGTCAATCGCTTAAAAATTCCAAGCTCGCCTTGAGCGCAGCCACGCTGTAGGCATAATCCATACGGGTGGATCCGAGTATCCCCAATATTCCCTTAAAGCCATTGTACGAATAGGGGATAGCCAAAAGGCTACAGCTCTGGAACTCGGGTAAAATATTTTCTTCCCCAATGTAAACAATGCCTTCCTCGCTGATTTCGATTTCATTCAAAAGATTATAAAGATCGCCCTCGAGCCTTTCGACAATGCGCGTTGTTTTTTGGGGATCCCGCGAAAATTCGGGTTTTTTAAGAATATTACCGATCCCTAAATAAAAAACACGTTCCACTTCGGGTAATGTCGCAAAACTGACATTGCGTGTCGCGATGGAGAGAATACCAACGATGTCGTAGAGTTTTTCTTTCGCGATTTCCAGTGATCGTTCGTAACGGATTCTAGAAAGGTCCTGACGGACACGATTAATGAGCGGACGATCCGGCTGTATTTGATCGACGAGTAAACGATAAGCCTGCCCTGTAGGAACACGCCCTGCAGAAGTGTGTGGCTGTGTGATGTAGCCCTCTTCTTCCAGCAAGGCCATCTCGTTACGAATGGTGGCCGGAGACACGTTGAATGCGTAGGTTTCGTAAATGTGCTTTGACCCCACAGGAATTCCCGTTTTCACAAAAACCTCTATGATGGCCTCCAGAATTTTTTGTTGGCGCGGATCCATTAGCAATCTTGTAAGTTGTCTGCCAAATTATCGCAAAAAAGGGGAGGGGATGTCAATGTTACAACACTCAGTGCTACACTGCTACAGTACCCCAGAAGATACTATTTTTATTTTCCGCAACATTTCTTGTATTTTTTTCCGCTTCCGCAAGAGCAATCGTCGTTTCGTCCCACTTTCGTTTCGTTGTGAATGGTCGTTCCGCCTATAACACGTCCGGCCACGGCTTCTTCAACCGATTTGCGTTTGATCAAAGTCGATTCTGTGGCGCTGTTTTCAATCGCGTCCCGGTTGGTACGCATCTGAGCCATGTTCATTTCGTTTCCTCCCGCAAATTGCTGAGCCGGCATTTCGATATTGATCTGAACTTTGAATAGCGTGTTGATGACATTGTGCTGAATGGATGCCAGCAGTTTTTTTAGAGTGACGAAGGCTTCTTGCTTGTATTCAATTAAAGGATCGCGCTGTCCATACCCTCGCAATGCCACACTTTCGCGCAATTGGGTCATTTGATCGATGTGTTCCATCCAGAGAGTGTCGATCACGTGGAGTAAAACGCGTTTTTCCACATCCCGTAATACCAGTGGATCCGGCAACGCGCTTTCTTTGGCCTGATATTCCGAATAAAGCAAGTTGCCGACCATTTCGATGATTTCTTCCGCTGTATCCAATTGTTCGATGTCCTGAACGGTCAGTTTTTGACTGTGATGGGGGAGCAATGCACTGATGCCGTCGGCAATGGCCTCAAAGCCCCACTCGCTGGCATTTTGCCCAGCGGTGTGTAAAAGCACCAATTGTTTGGCTTCGGATTTCATCATCTCCGTGATTTCTTCTTTGATTTCTTCCGCTTCCAGCACTCTCAGACGACGTTTGTAAATGATTTCCCTGTGTTTATTCATCACATCATCGTATTCCAGAATGTGCTTGCGGATGTCGAAATTATGGCCTTCCACACGCTTCTGCGCCTGCTCGATACTGCGGCTGATGAGCGGATTTTTGATGGGCATGTCATCCGGCAATCCGAGTTTTTCCATCATGCCTTTGATACGATCCGAACCAAAAAGGCGCATCAGGCTGTCGTCCATCGACACATAAAAACGACTGATTCCCGGGTCGCCCTGACGTCCGGCACGACCACGCAACTGATTGTCGATACGGCGGGATTCATGGCGTTCGCTTCCTAAAATAACCAATCCTCCCAGCTCCTTAACCCCTTCGCCTAACTTGATATCCGTTCCGCGCCCCGCCATATTGGTGGCAATGGTCACCGCTCCTTTTTGGCCGGCTCTGGAAATGATTTCCGCTTCACGTTCGTGATGTTTTGCGTTGAGCACTTCGTGTTCTATCCCCACCTTCTTGAGCATTTTGGAAAGCATTTCCGACCGTTCTACCGAAATTGTTCCCACAAGCACCGGCTGCCCCTTGCGATAATATTCCTTGATTGCCTCCGTGATGGCCATGAATTTACCCCGCTCGCTTTTAAAAATCAAATCCGCCATGTCATTGCGAGAAATCGGTTTATTGGTGGGCATCACAATTGTCACCAAGCCATAGATTTTATAGAATTCTTCCTCCTCCGTTTTGGCTGTACCCGTCATGCCGGAAAGCTTTTTATACAAGCGGAAGTAGTTCTGAAACGTGATGGTGGCCAGGGTTCTGCTCTCACGCTTCACTTCCACATTTTCCTTTGCTTCAATGGCCTGATGCAATCCATCGCTATAACGACGTCCGGGCATGAGACGACCCGTAAATTCATCCACAATGAGGATTTCCCCCTCTTTGATGACATAATCGATATCCAATTTAAAAATGCTTTTTGCTTTAAGTGCCTGTTCAATATGATGGACTTCCATGAAGCCGCTTTCGGTATAGATATTTTCCACTCCCAAAAGTTGTTCCATTTTGGCGATTCCTTTTTCCGTTAGCGTTGCCGCACGCGCCTTTTCGTCGATCACATAATCCGTTTCGGCCACCAATTGATTGATGAGATGAGCGTATTCGATATATTTTTTGGTCGATTCTTCCGCGGCGGCGGAAATGATGAGTGGAGTACGCGCTTCGTCGATCAAAATGGAATCCACTTCATCCACAATCGCAAAATTGAGCCCCCGTTGAACACGGCTTTCAAGCGAAGTGGTCATGTTGTCACGCAGGTAATCGAATCCGAATTCATTGTTCGTTCCATAGGTGATGTCGGCCAGATACGCTTCTTTTCGATCTTCGGGGGAAATGCCATGAACAACCACACCGGTTTTCAATCCCAGATACTCGTAAAGTACCCCCATCCATTCCGCATCACGTCCGGCCAAATAATCGTTGACGGTGACCAGATGAACTCCTTTGCCGGACAACGCGTTTAAATAAAGGGTGATGGCGGCAACCAAGGTTTTTCCTTCTCCTGTTTTCATTTCCGCTATTTTTCCCTCATGCAATGTAATCGCGCCGATGAGCTGACAATCGAAAGGAATCATTTCCCAAGTTTTTTCTTCTTTTCCAAGATCGTATTTTTTGCCCATCAAACGACGACAGGCATTTTTAACCACCGCGAACCCCTCTACCAATAAATCATCCAGACTCTCACCGTTTTGAAAACGTTTCCTGAATTCATCCGTCTTTTTTTTGAGCGCCTCTTCGGAAAGCGACTGAAATTCAATTTCTTTTTTATTGATTTCCTCAACCCTGACTCTCTTTTTTTTAAGTTCTTTTTCGTTCGCATCTCCAATGATTTTGTTGATAATGGCGGTTAACATTGTATTTTTTATTAAGGCGATAGGCATTATAATGACTATGTGCTCAATTGACAAACAAAAGCTATTTTTGCTACATTTTAAGTCATGATAAAAGCAAAAACTTCATTTTTTGTCTTTAGTTCTTAAAATCATTTCAAATGTATTATTACAGACGCCCCGCTCATAAACGTGTTCGCCACTATTTCATGCCGTTTTTCATGATTTTGTTTTTGATTCTGCTGGTTTTCTTCGGGTGGCGTGTGATCAACTCCGCTTTCACTGACAGTAGCCGCAACACCATCAACGAATGGGTGTTCCTGGATATCAATAGCGGCAGTGTGAAAGGCATGGCATCGGATAGCAGTGAATGGAAAACGGATAATATTCCCGATAAAATCTATTTGCAACGGGGGGAAAAAATCAAAACAGGACCGGATGGTCGCGCGTCGCTGACTTTTTTCGACAAGAGTACCATTCGCCTTGATGTGAATTCAGAGGCGGATTTTCAGACCCTGAAACGCAAAAAAGAAATAAATACGATCGAAACGGTTTTGCCTCAGGGGAGTGCTTGGATCACCGTTAAACCCTTGAGTGATCCGGATTCTGTTTTTACTTTGTATACCGGTTCTCTTAAAATCGATTCACATGAGGGCGTTTTAGCCATTGATAGCCCCAATACCGTCTACATGATCAACGGCAGTGCCCAAATCAGTTTGATGAAAGAGGGAGAGGCGGTAAAAACGTACACGTTAGGAGTTGGGCAACAATTCATGCTGGATGAACAGGGAACTCGGAAAATCGCGAATGGCCAGGAGGCGGATGTTATTTTTGCCATCAGTGACCGTTTTAAAACGTCTTCTTGGTATCAATGGAATATGACGCAGAATGATTTAATCAGTGATATGAATTTTCCCGACGAAGGCACTGCGTCACTTTCCGCTGGCGACACCACCATCGATCTCACAACGGATACCGCGGTTGATTCCACTGATACGACAACCGATTTACCAAGCGATTTATCCACCACCGACACAACGCCTAAAAAAGAAGTGACTATTCTCAGCCCCAAGAATCACAGCGCCGTCAATAAATCCACCGTTGATATTTCCGGCGAATATGATGTGAACGCCGTTAGTGCTATTTATGTTCAGAATAAAAAAGCGAGCTTTGATACTCTGGGCAAATGGACGGCCTATGATGTAGCGCTCAATAGAGAGGGGGAGAATGTCATCACCATTGAAACGGAAAACAGAGAAGGCCAACGTACCCCGTTGAGTCCCTTTGTGATTGAATACGACACCATCGCTCCTTCACGGCCGGAGATCACCGCTCCGGGTAAAAATGGGGATTCGGTGGTTTTAGAGAGTACAGAACAGGCCATTAGTGGCTCTGTGAGTGCTGATACTTACGCTGTTATTGTGGATGATTATCGTTTGGGTAAATATGTTCCCGGTAGCAAGGCATTTGAGTATTACGCGAAGACGGTTATCGGAAATTTAAAGGCGGGTGAAAACACTTATAAAATCTACGCGGAGGACAAGGCCGGTAATCGCAGTGAAGCGACTATCATCACGTTGGTTTTAAACCCGGATGTGATTGAAAAATCCGCCGAATCTATGCCGACCGAAGCTTTGCCTTCTTCCTCTACGGGTGGCGTTAAGATCACGGAACCAAATGGCGGAAGCAGTTTTACTACGGTTAAAACGGAATTCGAAATCAAGGGTACTGCTCCTGCCACTGCGGCAAAAATACTTGTAAACGATTACGAACTTTCTAAATTCAAACCGGGAGATGTACAATGGAGTTATCGCGCCTATGCGAGTATGGGAAATCTGGAAATCGGTAAAAAAAATACCTATACCGCCAAGGCTTATGACGCGGAAGATCACTTGCTCGGTTCTGCCAGCATTGTGATTGATGTTGAAAGTGAAGGGTCTCCTCAAATTACCATTCCTACCACCAAGAGTTCTTACCTCACTACGCTGAATGAACTCGTCATCGGCGGCAGTGTGGGAAAATGGGTACAGGCGATTTATATCAATGATAAAAAGTTATTGAATTATATTCCTGGAAATGAAAAATGGTATTACACTGTTCAGCTCAAACCCGGTGTTAATCTGTTTAGCGTTTACGGCGAAAAAGACGACGTTAAAACCGGTAGCGACAGCATTGAAATAACGTATCAACCCTGATCTTAAATTGACCTAATTCATTCTAATTATACTAATTGCTCTAAAAAAGTTCCAATGCTCAAGTTTGTGATTTGGTGTTTAGAATTTTATTATTTTTCAGGTCAATTAGTGCAATTGGGTCAATTAGAAATTTGGAAATAGCCCTTATAGGTATTTTGCCTTATTCGCATTGTGTTCTTTCAGGGTTTTTCCGTAATGAATTCCCCCTTCGCTATCGTGCAGATAATATAGATAGTCGCTTTTTTGCGGATAAATTGCCGCCTCCAGGCTTTCCACGCCGGGATTGGAGATGGGGGTAGGGGGAAGCCCCCGGTATTTGCGTGTATTATAAGGAGATTGAATCGCTAGATCATGAGCCGTCAGACCCCCTTTGGTGCGACCCAACGCGTATAAAATAGTGGCATCCACACCAAGGCCGATGTTGTTGTCCAGACGTTTCCACAAAATGCCTGCCACCCTAGGACGCTCGCTTGAGTTTCTTTCCTCACGCTCCACAATGGAGGCCACAATCACGATTTCCTCCAAAGTGCGTGCACTTTTTTGAATGACCGCTTCATCCGCGGAATCAATATGGTTTTTGAAGGTGCTGAGCATGCGCCGAATGAAGGTTTTGCTGTCGAACCCCTCACTATCAATAAAATAGGTATCCGGATACAAATAGCCCTCCAAGCCGTTTTTTGGCAAAAAGTCAAAAACGAAGACGCAGGTTTTGACACACTCCATAAAATCCTTTTGAGTGGTCACTCCTATTTTTTCCAATTGTTCACCGATCTGATTGGCTGTCCACCCCTCCAAAACAGTCACCGCAAGTTCTTCTGTTTTTCCTTCCACCAATGCCTGAACGATTTCCGGAAGGGTTTGATTGGATTTTAAAACAATACGTCCCGCCTTTACTTGATGAGCCAGTTCATTTTGCTTGAGATAGAGTTTGAAAATCATCGGACTCGCTATGAGTTTTTTTTGATACAACGTTTCGGCGATAGTGTCTATCGAACTTCCTTTTTTGATTTCCACAACCACACGATTTTCTTCACGCGGATTTAAGGAATAACGAATGGCGCCGGCGTACCATTGGTATAGCCAGACAATGAAAGTGATACTCAGTCCAATCACAAAAAGGGAAGTCAGTTTTTTCATAAATCAATTCAGTATTACAGTGCTACAGTGCACAGTGTACGGAGGTTGGAAATAAAATTAGTTCTGGCCAAACATGCCACTCAAGCCACCCATGACGTCTTTCATTTTTTCGGCACCGATGGTCTGGGATTTTTTAATCGCCTTATTCGCCGCTTCCAAAAAAGCTTTCCCCATTCGTTTTGCATCTCCCGCGATGGCTTCGGCTATTTTTACATCCAAGAAATGTTGTTCGCCATCCACCGTAATCACCACACCATCCACCTCGGATTCGATATGGATGTTTTTGAGTTCCTTTTTGATTTGCTTGGCCTGTTTTTGTAATTTGTACATGTCTTTTGCCTGATTCATGAATCCCATAGTATTTTTATTAGATAATAATCGAAAGTAATTCTAACACACACATTTTTTGAAAAAAAGCGTTTCATTGAGTGCCTGTACTAAATAAATTAAAAAAATACTCTTCATGTGGTTCATGGTCTGTTTTCTATCACCATCACTCATAGTGGGTTAAAAAGTCGGCTTGCTTTTTCTTTTGAACTTCTATATAAATAGGTGGCTTTATTTATTATTGATTTCAAAAAGAGGTTATCTATGATCTACACTATTAAAAAAGACAATGAATCAGGAGAACGGTTGATGAATCGTTTCAAAAAAATTATTAAACGTAGTCGTATTTTGATGGATGCGAAAAAGAAACGTTTTCGTATCCACAAACCCACAAAAAAGTTTGTCCGTCAGGCCGCTGTGATGCGTGCCGGTCATCGCAAGAGACGTGAAATAGAACAATTAGCCAATTAAAATGAAAACGCCGATCGTTGCTATTGTGGGGCGACCCAATACCGGGAAGTCCACGCTGTTCAATAAGATTGCCGGGAATCGTATTGCTATTACCAGTGCCGAAGCCGGAACAACCCGGGATCGTATTTTTTATAAAGTGGAATGTCCTGAGGTTGATTTTTTTCTTGTGGATACAGGCGGTCTTGAGTTTGGAAAAGGAAACACCACAATAGAAAGTGACATGCGAAGTCAGGCGCGTGTGGCGATTGACGAGGCTGATCTCATTCTTTTTATTGTTGAAGGAAAGGGGGATTTAACAGTCGATGATTTTAGAGTGGCTGATTTACTTCGTAAGACAACAAAAAAGAAAACTGTTTTTTTGATCGCCAATAAGTGTGATCAGTCTTTGGAAGACACTCAATTGGCACACTTGTACGAGCTGGGTCTCGGAGATCCTGTTCAGATTTCCGCTTTGAATCGTGTGGGGATTGACATTCTGGTTGATCAGATCACTTCTCAGTTGAAAGATCAGCATTTTTTAGTGAAACATTCTTCCGAGTATCGTGCCGCGATTAAACAGGAAAAAAATCACCTCAATCTTGCGCTTGTCGGAAAGCCAAACGTAGGAAAGTCTTCCCTCATCAACGCACTGCTCAACCAGGATCGCCTTATTGTTTCCGAGATCCCCGGTACCACACGTGATACCACAGATAGCTTGGTTAAAAACCAGGGCAAGACCTATAATTTTATCGATACGGCGGGGCTGAAAAAACGAGGAAAAATTGAAAAAGGCATTGAACACTTTAGTGCCTTGCGTTCTATGATGGCAATTGAACGTGCTGATATCGCATTGCTTGTGATTGATTCCAGTCAACCCATCAGTCATCAGGATCAGCAAATTGCCAATTATATTTTAACGGCTTACAAGGGACTGATCATCCTGGTGAATAAATGGGATATAAAAGAAGATGACGAACAAAAGGAGGAGGAACGTCGTGCGTTTTTTATTCATAAGTTGCAGAAAAAATTCAGTTTTGCTCCATGGATACCGGTTATTTTTACTTCCGCGACTGAAAAAAAGAATCTGAATATGATTTTTGAGCAGGTTGAAAAAGTTAATCTTGAGCGCAAAAAACGCATTCAAACACGGGAACTCAATACTTTTCTTTCCCAAACCACTATGGATCATGAGCCGAGTGGAACCAAGCGATTTCCTCCAAAAATTTTCTACATCACTCAAGCCACGATTGATCCACCGGAATTTGTAGTGTTTGTGAATAAAAAAAGTTATTTCCATTTTTCTTACCTGCGTTATCTCGAAAACCGTCTGCGCGAAAAGTTCGGTTTCATCGGCACCCCGATAAAAATGGATTACCGCGAAAAAGAAAGGCGTTTTAGCGGGGGAAAGAAATAAAGATGCTTTTTCCGAAAGTCATTTTTTGTGCCCCTTCTCCGTGTTAAGAAGGGGGGGTTATTGTTGTCACAACCGATTTCTTTATTTGGAGGTAGCGGATTGGCTAGCTAAAGTGCGAAGATAACTCACGAAACTTTCATATCCGCTGAAGCGAGTCTCCTGACCGTTGAGGTAGAGAGTAGGGGTCCCCTTTAGACCACGGCTCTGCCCCTCTGCCTGATCGGCGGTGATATTGTTTTTATATTTATGACTACTGATGCACTCGCCAAAAGAAGTTGAATCGAGACCAAGCTGATCCCCAATGGCATGGATGGTTTCGATGGAAAGATTTTTTTGATTCTCAAAAGCCAGGTCGGCGAATTCCCAAAATTTTCCTTGTTCTCCGGCACATTCACTGGCTTCGGCAGTTACAAAAGCGTATGTGTGATAGGGGAGGGGAAACTGATAAAATTCCAAACGGGCGAGCGTTGGGTTTTCACGAACCGCACGTGCCACTTCCGGACTAATAAATTCGCAGGCAGGACATTCGAAATCGGAAAATTCCTCTATCAATACCGGTGCATCCGCGTTTCCCAAAAAGGGGCGATCACGCCTACTTCCCCTTCCACTTGGATCACCGCAAGCAGTTAAAACAATGAAGCTGAATGCAAAAAGAATAAGATATTTTTTCATGGGTCTAAAAAATTTAAATGGTAATTTTTATTATTTTGGAGGACAATTGGATCTTAATTAAATTGTCATAAAAAGGCAAATCTGATACCCTTTTTGCACACGTTCAATATTGAATATAAAATCAATTATGTCGCTTTATCTCAAATACCGACCCCAAAATTTTGCTTCCGTTGTTGGGCAACAACACGTTGTGACTACTCTGGAAAACGCGCTCAGACACGATTCTTTAACTCATGCTTATCTTTTTGCAGGACCCCGGGGTACAGGCAAAACATCCTTGGCGCGCATCATTGCCAAGGGGATCAACTGCACCCGTTTGACCGAAGAGGGGGAACCTTGTAATGAGTGTTCCATTTGCAAAGATATTAATAAAGGGCGTTTGGTGGATCTTATTGAAATCGATGCCGCGAGCAATCGTGGAATTGATGAAATACGTGATTTGAAGGAAAAAATCCTGTTCGCTCCAACTCACGCCAAAAAGAAGGTCTACATCATCGACGAGGTACACATGCTCACTAAAGAAGCTTTTAACGCGCTACTAAAAACATTGGAGGAGCCTCCGGATCACGCGTATTTTATTTTGGCCACAACAGAAGCTCATAAAATTCCCGAAACGATTATTTCGCGCTGTCAACTTTTCAACTTTAAACGTATTACGAGTCAGGATATTGTTTTACGTCTTGAAAAAATTGCTCAGAGCGAGGGGGTCGACGCGGAGTCAGAGGCATTGATATTGATCAGCAAAATGGCAAATGGGGGCTTGCGTGACGCGATCGGTATGTTTGAACAGATGACTCTGGACAATAAAATTGAATACGAACGAGTCGCGGTCAATTTGGGATTGAGCGGTACTTTGCTGGTGGAATCCTTTTTTAATGCGCTCATCACACAGAATACCATCAAAGCTCTCGAAATCCTTAATGACATCAATCATCAGGGAAAGAACCTAAATCAGTTTGCAGGAGAAGTGATTTCCTTTTTGCGTGAACAAATGCTCATCAATATTGAGAATAAAGAGCAATTGAAGGTGCTTATGGGGCTTGTCGAAATTTTTTCCGATTCCAAGCTTCAGATCAGCCAGTCTTTTATTCCTCAATTACCCCTTGAAATCGCTATCATCAAGGCCTGCATCCTAGGGGAGGGAAGTACCACTCCCTCCATTGAAAGTGAAAAAGTGAAAGATAAAAAGGTGACTCCTACCCCCTCTCTTCCGGAGAAAGAAATCAAAAAAGAAGTTGTAAAAACAGAATCGCCGCTTTCGAATGACGAAGAGGGGGGGGACGAAATCAGTCTCGCCAACATTAAAGGGAATTGGAAGCGCGTGAGTGAAAAAGTAATCACCCCTTTTATTCGTGTCTCTCTTTTAGATGGCGAACCGGTTAAGTTCGAAAATGGAGAGTTACACCTCGCCTTCAAATCAAGCTCCCTGATGGAAAAAATTGAAAATATTCGTAATCAGGCAGAGGTTCAAAACGCGTTTGAAGCTGTTTTTAAGCGAAAAATAATCCTTCATTTCACTTTGAACAAATTGAACTTAAAACCGGTGACCGAAACTCCGGAAAAAGCGGATGCCCCCAGTATGATCGAGATGGCCAACGAAGTTTTTGGGGATTAAGCGTTCCTTCATTAAAATACCATTTACATTCTAAGTTGCCTCTCATAATTAAAAACAAAATCCGCCAAAGTAATTTGGGTATTCGTCAGCTTTTATCTTCTGAAGTCCGGCATGAAAAAAGCCGTATCATTGCCGAAAAATTGGAATCCCTTCCTGTTTTTAAGCTGGCTCAGGACGTTCTTTTTTATTATGGAGTAAGGGGTGAAGTGAAAACCCTTCCGCTCATTCAAAAATATCTGGAGCTCAAATCACTCTATTTGCCGGTGATTGTCAATGAGACCACTTTTCATGCCACCCGCCTTCGTTCACCTTTAAAGCTCATCCCCAACACGATGGGCATTCCGGAACCGGAGAAAGGGGATATGTTGAATGAAACCCCATTGGATCTCATTATTGTTCCCGGAATCGCTTTTGACGCAAAGGGGCATCGGATCGGCATGGGCAAGGGGTATTACGATCGTTTTTTGGCTCAGTACCCCCACGCTCTTAAAATAGGCCTCGCTTTTACTGAACAGATGGTTGAAAATCTTCCGCAGGATCCGTATGATGTTTCTGTCGATATGATTATTACCGATTCGTGCATTTATGAATGCGGATAATCGTCTTCGTCGTCCATTTTACCTCTTAACTAAATCACCATGTTTGATGCCCTCAAAAATCAGGATCCCGAAATTTACAACGCTCTTATTAATGAGGAAAAACGACAGGTAACCGGCATGGAACTCATCGCTTCAGAAAATTATGTTTCTCCCGCAGTTTTGGAAGCGTTGGGAACTGTTTTTACCAATAAATATTCAGAAGGCTATCCCGGAAAACGTTATTATGGCGGGCAGGAATATACAGACGTCGTGGAAACACTCGCGATTGAACGCGCGAAACAGCTATTCGGTGCTGAACATGCCAATGTACAGCCTCATTCCGGTGCTCCGGCCAATATCGCGGTGTACTCCGCCCTACTTGAACCGGGAGATACGGTGATGGGCATGGATCTTTCGCACGGTGGTCATTTGACTCACGGTCATCCTGTGACTTATATGGCGCATATTTATAATTTCGTGCGTTATAAAATGAAAGATATCGAAACCGGTGAAATTGATTTTGATGAAATGCTCGCAGTGGCCAAAAGGGAAAAACCGAAACTCATTCTCGCCGGTTTTTCCGCTTATCCCCGTGAGCTTGATTACGCGAAATTCCGCGCGATTGCCGATGAGGTTGGGGCGTATTGCATGATGGATATGGCTCATATTGCGGGTCTGATCGCAGGCAAGCAACTCAAAAACCCCGTTGATTTCGGTTTTGATGTGGTGACTTCTACCACCCACAAAACACTGCGTGGTCCCCGTGGCGGTTTAATTTTATGTAAAAAGGAACTGGCGCAAAAAATCGACAAAGCGGTTTTTCCGGGGTTTCAGGGTGGGCCTCACATGAACAACACCACCGCGAAAGCCGTTGCTTTTGCCGAAGCTCTAAAGCCGGAATTTCAGGAATATGCCGCTCAGGTGATCCGAAATGCCAAAGTGCTTTCCGAAACATTGATGGAGCTTGGTTGTAAGCTCATTACGAATGGAACAGACAATCACATGATGCTCATGGATACCATAACCTCCTTTGGTTGTTCCGGTCAGCAAGTAGAAACCGCTCTGGATGAGGTAGGCATCACTCTCAATAAAAACATGATTGCCAACGACACACGCCCCCCCATGGATCCCTCCGGAATCCGTTTGGGAACCCCTGCCATCACTACAAGGGGGATGAAAGAGGAGGAAATGAAAAAAATTGCCGCGTGGATGGTGGATACCGCTCATCATGTGGATGATCATGATCGTTTGCGTCAACTCAAAAAAGAGGTGACCGCCCTTTGCACTCGGTTTCCAGTTCCCGGAATTGACAGCAATGTGATACACACCGAGAACTTTTAATTTGTAATTTAAGAAATGTATGAATTTTTCCATTAAAAAATTATGTTCGGTTTTGATCATCAGTGTTTTATTTTTCAATAGTACCGCTCTCGCCTTTGACGACGTTCCTCAGGATTCTCCTTATTTTTACGCGGCCGAATTGTTAAGGCGTTCCGGTGTTGTTTCGGATGTAAAATTATTTCATCCGGAAATGCTGATCACACGTGCTGAATTTATAAAGTATCTGGTTATTTTGAATGCTCCCGATTTCAAACCCCGGGAAAATATAAAACTTCCTTTCAAAGACACCGATAACAATGCTTGGTACGCGCCTTATTTTGATGAAGCGATTCGTATGGGCATTCTCTCCGATCGTCAGGAGATTGTACTTCCTTTTGAAAAATTGAATGCTCCCAACGCCTTGGCTTTGCTGTTTCACTCCAAAAGCATTCCGATTCCCACTAAACATGTGGGTGAAATTTTCTTAAAAGACGTTAAAAAGAATTTAAAAGTAGCACCACTTGTAATGAGAGCGTTGCAAATGGAATTGGTGACTCCGGAAAAAGAGGATTATTTTGGGATTTACAAAAAAATAAACCGAGGGGAAGCGGCTCACATGATCTATCGGATGGAGCTTGTGGATATCGCTCCGCCGAATTTCACCACTCCGGAACAGGAAGCCGTAAAAAATACCAGTGATTACCGGCTTCAGAAATTTATCGATTCGTGGAATTTGATTCATAAAAGTTACATCGACCGAGACTCTATCGACGATGAAAAATTAACTGATGCCGCGATCAAAGCCATGGCAGACGCTCTCGGAGATCCTTATTCCACCTATCTTGACCGGATCGCGAATGCTTCTTTCTCAGATGATTTGGATGGGGAAATCGAAGGTATCGGAGCGATGATCGGCCTTAACGAGGAGAAAGAAATCATCGTGATCACTCCGCTTGTCGATTCTCCGGCTCAAAAGGCCGGCCTGAAAGCGGGTGATATTATTAAAGAGGCTGAAGGTGTTGTTTTAAAGGGGCTTAATCTGCAAGAAGCCGTGAGTCACATCAAAGGTCCTAAGGGTACTTCTGTTAAATTGGTGATTGACCGCGGAGGGCAGGCTCTTAATTTTAATGTCGTACGTGACGTGATCAAGATCAATGCCCTGGAATATGGAAAGAATGGAACCGATGTCATGTACATCAAGCTGACTCAGTTCAATCAAAATGCTGCAAGAGAATTTAAAGCGGTGAGCGACGCGATTCTAAATGATCCCAATACCAAGGGAATCGTTCTGGATATGCGCGACAATCCCGGCGGACTTTTGGATTCGGCAATCAGCATCCTTCAGTATTTTCTCAAAAAAGACGCGGCCATTGTGAAAATTAAATACAACAATTTCACTCAGACTCAGCTTTCCGGAAGGGATGGTGAACTGGGCGATTACCCTGTAGTCGTTCTGATCAACAAGGGGAGTGCTTCCGCTTCGGAAATCGTTTCCGGCGCTTTAAAAGATTATGGCATTGCCACAGTGCTTGGAGAAACGAGTTTCGGGAAAGGAACGGTTCAGGAGGTGAATTTTTTCCGTGACCAATCGAGCATTAAATTGACCATCGCCAAATGGCTGACACCTCTTGGTCACAGTATTCAGGGGAACGGAATCACGCCGGATATTGCCGTTCAGAATGTGGAAGATAGCACTATTGACCGTCAGTTGAATCGTGCTCTTGAAGAGATCAGAAAAACGATTCATCCATAAAAATGACCCCTTCTTTAATTCTTGCTTCCGGCAGCCCGCAACGAAAGCGGATCCTTGAAAAATTAGGCATCCGCTTTCAGGCTTTTCCAAGCCGAATTGACGAAAGTCATGACGGCCGAACGCGCGTTCACGCGATTTGCAAACACATCGCTTTTAAAAAAGCTCAGGCTGTTTCCGAGTCATTCGCCACTCATTGGGTTTTGGGGGTCGACACCATTGTTGTCCTCCCCAGCGGTACTGTTTGTGGCAAACCGGAGAGCAAAAAAGTTGCCAGAAGAATGTTGCGCGAATATTCCGGTCGGTATTGTGATGTGTATTCCGGAATCGCCCTTGTCCACCACTCTTCTGCCAAAAAAATGGTCCGTTACGAAAAAACCCGGCTTTTCTTTCGTTCCTTTTCGGATGAAGAAATCGATGCCTATCTGGAGCTCGATCGCTGGCAAGGGTCTTCCGGTGCAATGACTATAGAAGGAGTGGAAGGGCGATGGGTAAAACGTATTCAGGGGTGTTACTGGAATATTGTCGGCCTGCCGGTAAATTCTCTGAAAAAAATGCTAACTTCCCGGCAGGTAAATCAGTAGGGAATCAATTGGTCAGGAAATTCATAATTGATCATTTCCCATTGTTTTGTTAGCATACTCACGGCCCTTAATTAAAAATCATGAGCTTATCTATTAAAAATGCTGACGAGATCATTAAAAAACTCGGTCAGGTTATTTATGTTGCCGGTACCCAATGGGGAGATGAAGGAAAGGGAAAGCTGGTTGACATCCTCTCTTCTCAGTACGACATCACCGCGCGCAGTGCGGGCGGAGCCAATGCCGGTCACACCATTTGTGTCAATCGCAATGGAAAGACGGAAAAATTCGTTTTTCATCTCATTCCTTCAGGAATTCTCCATGAGGGGAAAATGTGTGTTATTGGCAATGGAACCGTGATTCATATCCCCACCCTTTTTGAGGAGATTGAGAGCTTAAAAGAACAGGGGATTGAAGTAAACGATAAACTCATGATCAGCGATCGCGCTCACCTTATTTTTAACTACCACAAGCTCATTGATGGCATTCAAGAGGAACGAAAAGGGGATCAGAAAGTCGGAACAACCAAAAGGGGAATCGGACCGGCTTATTGCGATAAAGCCTCGCGTATTGGGCTTCGTGTCGGAGATCTTGATGACTTCAACCGTTTTGCCGCGCAACTGCGTGAAAATGCAGAACGCCATATGAAGGCGTATCATTTTGAATTTGATATTGAGTCCGAAATCAATTATTACCGTGATGTCGCGGAACTGATCGCTCCTTATGTTTTTAATACAACCGCTTTTATCAACAAGGCTTATCACGAAGGAAAAACCATTTTAATAGAAGGTGCTCAGGGGGCTCACCTGGATCTTGATTTGGGAACTTACCCTTACGTGACTTCTTCCAATACAACCAGCGCGGGTGCCTGTACTGGCCTTGGCCTTGCTCCTACTCGTGTCAATAGCGTTGTCGGTATTGTAAAGGCTTACACCACGCGGGTCGGAGATGGGCCTTTTCCTACAGAGCTCGCCGATATGGAGGGGGAGATGCTTCGCGAACAGGGCGGAGAGTATGGAGCCACTACCGGTCGTCCACGCCGCTGTGGCTGGTTTGATGCCACAGTGGTGAACAACGCGATTGACATCAATGGTGTGAATAGCATTTGTCTGACCAAGTTGGACGTGCTCACCGGTTTTCAGACAATTAAAATTGGTACGCATTACGAACTTGATGGAGAAAAGATCAGTTATATTCCCGCCAATTTAACCGATTTTCAACGTGTGAAAGTGGTGTACGAAGAGATGCCAGGATGGACGGAAGACCTCACTCAAACTGAATCTTTTGATGCCCTTCCTGAAAAGTGCAGGAATTATGTTTTGCGTCTCGAGGAGCTATCCGGAGTCCCCATCAACTTTATTGGTGTCGGCGTTCACCGTAATCAAATCATTTACCGTTGATTGCGAGAATACTTGGATTTTATTCACTTTTATTATGCACGAAATTGAAGCGAAAATTTTTCTGACTCCTCATGAACTGAAACGGCTTAAAACGGTCCTTCCTGTTATAGCCACTTTTAAAGGAGTGGAAGTGAAAAAAGATACGTATTACGGAAATCTGCGGGGAGATTTTTTTATACGCTTACGTGAAAAAGGGGAGAGGAACGCGGTTTTAACCCTTAAAACCAAAAAACGAAAAGGGGGAGTGGAGCTGAATCGCGAAATCGAGTTTCCGGTTTCATCCCTGGCTTTATTTCAGAAACTGCTTGAGCGTTCTGATTTTAAAGTGGCGGCAAAAAAACAGAAGAAAAGCCGTGTGTATGCCGATCGTCATTTTGTCATTGAGCTGAATCGTGTTGTCGGATTGGGGGATTTTCTGGAAATAGAAACTTTTGCCTCCTCTGAAGGAAAAATTGCCGTTTCCAAAAGAGAAATTGAAAGTTATTTTAAGCAACTTGGGTTTTCCTGCAAGCGGTTTGAACCTCGATATTACTTAGAACTCTTACAAAAGCGAGTGAAAAATCAGTAGAATAAACCAGTGTTCTTTTATTTTTTTGACATTATGTTTCGTTTTTTAAGAAAAACCCGTCGACACCACGAAAAAAGTAAACAAGGGAATGGAATCATTGCCCTCGATGTGGGATCTGAGATCATAAAAGCACTCCTTTTTGTTGTGGAGGAACGACAAAACGCGAACGGAGAGGTGATCGGGAGACGTGCCGTGATTAAAGGCGTGGGTGAAGTCTATCAAAAAGGGGATAACGTTCAGGCCGGCATGATCACCGACATTGCCAGTGTGATTGAAAATGCTAAAGAAGCGATACGAAATGCCAGTCAGGCTGCTGCCATGGAACCCACTCAATTGATTGTGGGTGTTGGCGGCGAATCGGTTAAGGGGTGCACTTCCATTCTGCATTATTCCCGTGAAGACCGTGACAGTAAGATCAATTTATCAGAACTTCATAATATTATTCACAAACTGGAATGGCGTGCTTTTGCGGAAGTGCGCAAGCAAATGAGTGAAGAGATGGGGTATCCGGAAATCGATATTAAATTGATCGATTCAGCGGTCATTGATGTCCGAATTGATGGTTATAAAGTCACTAATCCGCTTGGATTTCAGGGTGAAAAGGTTCAGATGGCTATTTTTAATTCCTTCGCTCCTCTTGGCCATTATGGCGCTTTGCACACCATCGCAAAAAGCTTTGAGCTGGAATTACTCGGTATTATTTCTGAACCTTATGCGCTTTCCCGGTATATCAATAGCGGTGATGCAAATTCGTCGGCGATCTTCATTGATGTGGGTGGTGGGGGAACGGAAATTGCGGTTGTAGATGATGGCAATCTAATGGGGGCTAAAATGTTTGGCATCGGAGGAAGAACTTTTACAAAACGTCTCGCTATTGAGTTCAATGTGGCCTTTCGTGAAGCGGAAAAATTAAAAATAGCGTACAGCGAAGATAAACTGGAGCAAAAGTCCAAAAAAATAATTTCCACGATCATTCAAAGCGATGTGGAAGTTTGGCTTGAGGGGGTTGTTCTCGCACTTTCGGAATTCAAACAGATCGATACCCTCCCTGCACGAATCTTATTGAGCGGCGGTGCTTCTCATTTACCGGAGATCAAGGAAGTTTTGAGCAATCGCAAGTGGTATAAAAAACTTCATTTTATAAATCCGCCTCAAATCGCCTTCATCCGTCCCAACGCCCTAGTCAACGTTATCGATGAGACGAAAAAACTCAAAGAACAGCAATATGGAACCCCCATGGCCCTGGTAAACATCGGCATTGAGCTTTCCGGAGAAGAAACCATCATTCAAAAGACATTGAGAAAAGTCATCGGTATCATGAAAGTGTAAAAAGATTAGTGGTGAATTTTTGATTTGCCTATTCAAGATGTGAATAGGGGAAAGTTAAGCGTGATATTTAATCCCGTATAATGTATCTTATACGGGTATAATAAGACTCGATTTACGCTCTATGAGCAAAAAACAGGTATATTGAGATCCTCTTTTTAATCACGCTTGCTTTGCCTGTACTATCAAACGTCTCAACGTTGTTCCCACTGGCGTACACGTCATTAAAGTTGCTGTTTTTTCGCCTCTGGGTTGATCTAATACAGAAACATTGTTTGGTTGTACTTCAAATTTATTGTAAACCTTGTAAGTGTACTTCTTTTGATTGTAATACACATAAAAATAATCCTCCACATCCAATTGATTGAGCAGGGCGAAAACATCTTTGAATTTCCCTGAATCCCATGGGTAGTAAGAACTGTGCCCTGTAATGAAAAAATTGCCGAATTGATCTGGCTTTGCCGTTCCCGGGTAATGAACCACGCCGTTGCGCAATCCTTCCTGGATTTGCTTCTCAAGCTCATTCCAATTTTCACCCTCCAATTGATCGGTGCTCATTTCCTGAATCGGGATGCTTTTTCCTATTTTTGGGATGATCAGACGGTTGTCGGTTGGCGCGATGGGGGCATCGATCCATGCGAATTGCGTACGGACCTGTTTTTTCTCTGGCAATAACGGTAGAAGTTGAGAAACTTCCTGACCCACCGTGGACGTTTTGAGCACTTCCCGGGCTTCCGCGTGTGCTTCGGGGTTCACGATATCCAGAAAAATTTCCTTGTAAGCGTCAAAATTAATCGCAAAAAATGAAATGGCGAAGATCATTCCCGTTACTACCGTAAAACGGATAAATTGCCAAAATTTATCACCCAGTGATGTTTTTTGATTCCAATCCCCTGCGTTTTCGGTCGGATCACTAATGTGCATTATTAAACTGTTAACCATCTATTGGTGCAATCTTTACATTATAGCAAATATTAGCGGAAAAAACAATCTTGGGATACATAAAAACATTACCATTAATTTAATGTTTTGTCAAATTAATTGCCCGATTTTTTATGAAAATTCCCCTTCTCCGTCCTCGTGTCGAAGCTCCGTCGACGCATCTATTCTTTCTGAGAAAATGTTTCGATCCGCGGGAAAATAATACTCACCTCCCCCAACCCACTCCACTGCCCCGCCAAAGCGCCCCACACCTTCTTTTTTTCAGGATCAATGACAGGGGGCAAACCGATCTGATTACGAATGTTTTTTGAGGCGTTTGGAACAAAGGGGCTGATCAAGATACTGATGTGCCGTAAAACTTCGAGGAGATTACAAAGAGTGGCCCTCCCCTTCTCCGGTTCGGTTTTGAGAGCATTCCACGGTTTTTCCTCTTCCATTCGCTTGTTGGCAAAGTCCACGAGCTCCCATGCGTCCGCGAGTCCTTCATGAAGTTTATATTCATCCATGTCGCTGACGTATTTCTTCCAAACCTCATCGGTTTTCTGTCGATACATTTCCTCATGATGATCGAAATCAAAATCGGTTATGGCGTTGCGGGATATCAGTGTGTGTACGCGGTTGAGCAGATTCCCCAAGCTGTTCGCCAAATGGCTATTGTAGCGCTCCACAAACAGTGCGTCATTGAAATCTCCATCGTTGCCCACCGGAATTTCACTCAATAAGTAATAGCGAACCGCATCGAGGCCGTATTTTTCCACAGTCTCGTGCGGATCCACCACATTACCGAGAGACTTGCTCATTTTTTCGCCATTGTGAGTGATGAATCCGTGCACAAATTCCCCCTTGGGCAAAGGGACTCCTGCAGAAAGCAACATGCCGATCCAAATGCCGGCATGAAAACGGATGATGTCTTTGCCGATCACGTGTAAATCCGCGGGCCAGTATTTGTGAAAAAGTTCCCCTTCTTCGGCATAATCAATCGCAGAAATGTAATTCGTAAGCGCGTCCGACCACACATACATCACATGCTTCGGATCATCGGGCACCGGAACCCCCCAGGGAAGCACGCTCCTGGGACGGGAAAAGCTGACGTCGTGCAGGCCTTCCTCTGCCAGATTGAGGATTTCGTTTTTGCGGAATTCGGGATAAATACGGAGCTCATTATTTTTTAAAAGCGCCATGATTTGATCTGAATAACGGGAGAGCTTGAAAAAGTAATTTTCCTCCTTCACGATTTTTGGTTCCTTTTTGTGATAAACACAAATGCCATCTTCAAGGTCCCGTTCGGTCAAAAATTTCTCGCAACCGGAGCAGTAACGCCCTTCGTATTCCTTTTTGTAAATATCTCCCTTTTCCACCATTTTCTTCCAGATATTTTGACAAGCCGGCCAATGACGCTTTTGATCGGTTGTGCGGATAAAATCATCGTTACTTAAATTAAGAAGAGATTTTAACGCCTGAAATTTTTTGGACTGACGATCAACGAATTCCTGCGTGGAAAGCCCGGCAGCTTGAGCGGCTTCGTAATTTTTGATCCCGTTCTCATCGGTACCGGTTAAAAACCGGGTATCAAACCCCATCAAACGCTTGTAACGGGCAATAGTATCCGCCTGAATGCACTCCATTGCGAAACCCACATGAGGATCGCCATTCACATAAACAATCGCCGTAGTGATGTAAAAAGTTTTAGAATCCATACTATTTTTGTTAACGGGTAAATTGTAATGAGGAACTGCCTAAAAGTAAAACGTACTACGATAAAATTGTCATAATATTATCTCTCTGAGAATGGATATAGTCATAAAGAACAGCCTCTAGCTTTTTGTAATCAATCCCCCATCCGGTTCCTTCATAAGGCCCTATCACATCTTCCAGGCCCGATATATCATCCTCATTGACAGTATTGTAGAGAATGGATGCTAAGGGGGTATCCAGAGTTACCGGAAGGCCGGGGTTAACCACCGCTTTTTCATCTGGGATTTTCATTTTTGTGGAAATCCATAGTGTTGCGTATCCCGGATCAATGGTGATACGAATCATCTCGCGCCCTTCCTGAGGTTCAATGTCTCTCAGTTGGCAGGCTTTGTAAAATTCGGAGGGGTAAGTAACGTAATCAACTTTCATAAAATTTAATTTAAGAAAATAACGGAATAATAGAATTAGGCTAAAAAGGTCCAATAACTTTAACGGCATCTCCCAATTTAATACCCTCTAAACATTCATAAGCCCCCTTTCTGTCATTTTCCCCTCCCCAGCGACGCACCAATTCCCAATAAGGAGATCTTTCCCCATCCGCGACATTGCGATAGACTCCGAGTTCTCCGGGGGGAACTTCACGTAAGCAGGTAGCCTTAGAAACGGCAATAGGTTGATCTTTTTCCCCTAAGCCTAAAAATACAGTATTTCTACCTTCATTATCAGGATGAAAAATATTCTCATAATCAGCGGCAAATCCACGAAGCCTGATATTGCCGAATCGATCGACGTAAGCCACGTAAGTTAAAGGAAAAGGTGACTTGATTTGATCCTGGGGTTTTCTATGAACGTGACCTGCCAATAACACCTCATGAAAACGGGACACTATGGAAGATCGAAATTGTTCACGCTCCCCATCGAATAAAGGATTCACTGTATTGGGAATTTCGAAAAGACCTGTAATTTTATCGCGAAGATGAGCCAAAACGCTAAGAGAGCTCACATAAAATTCAACACCGTTATCGCTAATGGCCAAATGGAAATTCTCTCCGTTGGAATCTTCTTTCGTGCGCGGAGCGGAATTGATCAATACCCGAACCGTTTTTCGGCGAAAGTCAGTGGCCGCCTGACGAACATCGGGATGCGCACGACACAAAGAACGATGGGATCTTTCTACGGATTTATTGACTTCTTGGCGAGCAGTATTAACCAATTCATAAATCAATTCCACTGCGTAAGCCCCCAGCGGAGCTATTTGATGCCCTTCAATGCCGTAATGCGAATCATGAGGACGGAGACCGCGGTACATTGTGGTTAATTCTGCGTCAAAATCAACCGGATTACCGTCCTGACCTGGAGTAAAAACGTCATTGAACGCGTGAAATGCAAGGGTCGGTTTTTCTAAAACGGATTTTTCAAATCTTGTTAATGAGTTTCTTGTTTTCATAATATAAACACTTAAATAATAAAAAAAGCCCCACCAGTTCCGGCGAAGACTCTTAGTGATTTAAGATTTTTAACGAGTTAACTCCAATAAACCCGTCTTCGCCGGAACATCATCATGGGCATCATCATGGATGAAGTAAAAAGCAAAGACGTTGTTGAATAACGGGTATCGTTCATATTACCATTTATTTTATCAAACAATTTTTATTTGTCA
>PFOK01000103.1 GCA_002792495.1 Candidatus Peregrinibacteria bacterium CG_4_10_14_0_2_um_filter_43_11
TAATGAATTAGCTATATTTACAAGAATATTTTATCATACAAATATGTATTTTGTCAATAAAAACCTTCCATTCATGATTCCACCCCCCATTCTTGTCATTCCGTATTCGTTACGGAATCTCAGCAAACAATTTGCCATTATTAGGCAACAAAGAGAGATTCTTGATCGAATCAGAAATGACCACAGGCAGAGAAATTTACTCATAAAAATCCATAATCGCCTTCTCCACATCACTCAATTTCACCTCTTTTGCTTCCGACTCTGCACGCCCCTTCCATTCGACCGCCTGATTTTTAAGAGTACGATCCGAAAGAACAAGTCGAAGCGGAATACCGATGAGATCCGCGTCATTGAGTTTTACCCCCGCCCGTTCATCACGATCATCATAAAGCACTTCGATACCGACGGCTAAAAGCGATTCATAAAGTTTGTCCGCGTCTTTCTGAACATCCCCGATGGTGACCAGGTGAACCTGATAAGGCGCAATTGCTTTCGGCCAAATCATTCCTTTTTCATCGTGATGCACTTCGACAACCGTCCCCATGGTACGACCGATACCGATGCCATAACAACCCATGTAATAAGGCTTCGCCTTTCCGTCGTTATCCACAAAGACCGCGCGAGCCATCTTGGTGGAATAATGGGTTCCAAGCTGAAAAATGTTTCCCACCTCAATCCCCTTCCCTTCGATCAACTCCTTTCCGTCTTCGGTCTCACAATCCGCAGGGGGAGAGGCAATATCCGTTTCCAGATCCGGCGTGTAATCGCGATCGATATTCATGTTGAAAAGATCACTGTTTTTTTTATTAGCGCCACCATAAGCATTTTTAACGCCACGCAAAGAGATATCGGCAACAATGAAGATTTCAGTTCCTTTTTTAGCGCCTTCTTTGATTTTTACGGGGGAAATAAACCCGGGTTCGGAATGGAGCGTGTCGCGAATCTCCTCATCAGTCGCGGGACGAAGTTCAAGAGCGTCAACCGCTTTTTTGAGTTTCACCTCGTTCACACTGTAATCCCCGCGAATAATAGCGAGAACAAATCGCCTTTTTTCGTCAACAAACAACACGTCTTTGATCTGTTGCCAAAGGGGTTTGTTATGCAGCTTCACTCCCTCTTCCATCGTTGTACCACGAACGGCTTCTACCTCTTCGAGAGGCAACATTTCTTCATCAGGATTCATCACCTCTCGCTTAAACACGGCAACCTCTTCATGTGCCGCATAAGAACGGTCTTTGGTCATCAAAAAACGACTCTCTCCCGCATCGGATTCCACCACAAACTCATGACAATATTCCCCACCGATATAACCGTTATCGGATTCAATGGGGATGGTATCCAACCCCACTCTTTTAAAAATAGTCTCATACGTTTTCCACATGGAGTCGTACTCTTTTTTAAAGTCATCCGCATCGGTATGAAACGAATAAGCGTCTTTCATCAAAAACTCACGAACACGTAAAAGTCCTCCGCGTGCGCGCTTTTCATCACGGAACTTTTGGGAAAACTGATAAATGTTGAACGGCAGATCTTTGTAGCTGACATTGAACTTACGAACCACATCCACCATCATTTCTTCGGCCGTTCCACCAAGCGCAAAACGGGCACCACGTTGATCTTCAATCGTCATCAGTTCAAACCCAACACTATTGGTACGGTTGGTTTCTTCCCACAATTCAAGCGGGTGCAATACCGGTGTGATCATTTTCTGAGCACCGGACTTATTCATTTCTTCTTCCACAATCGCGACGATTTTATCCTGGACACGAATCCCGAGGGGAAGAAAATAATAACGACCGGCAACGGATTCACGGATGAACCCTGCCTGATAAAGGAGCTTATGACTGACAAGCCTTACATCCGCCGCGACTTCCTTAACGGTCTTTCCGAACAATTGTGAATAACGCATGGCTTAAATTTTTAATTTTAGAATTTACAATTTTTATTTAAATAATAATTCCCCGATACAATTGGAAAATTAAAAATTATAAATTTTAAACCCATTGTATATAAGAAAGCCATTGTCGTAAAGCCGGAGGTTTGATAAAATGACTGCAACTGAAAAATAAATAAATGACCGATAAAATGAACCCCATACCCAAAAAACTTTTTGCCGATATTGGCATCGCCCTCCTTTTGGCAATTCTCATTTTTCATCTGCCCGGTTTTGCGCAAAGCAGTTTCGATATTCCTACTCTGTTACCGGCCAAAGATGAATCGATTGGGGGAAATGGCGACGCCTGTGTGGGTCTGGCAACGATGATCCGCACCGGAAACATTCATTTAAGAAACCTGCCCTGTTTCATCAAATTCATTTCGCAAACCCTGATCGGCGTTGCCGGAAGTCTGGCGGTGGTTTTTGTAATGATTGGTGGATACCGCTACGTACTGGGTGGCACGGAAGATAAAGAATCAGCCAAAAAAACAATCACTTTTGCACTCATCGGTCTGGCAATAAGCCTAATGGCATGGATCATTACGGATCTGGTGCTTCAGGTTGCAACCGAATAAAATTATTTTTTAATTCATTGAGCAAAATGCCGATCAAAAAATATCACGCCTTTCTAAGGCGATCTCACAAAAAAATCAATGAACTCAAACGGAAGTTGCAAACCCTTTCGTGGAAAAACGAAGCCCTTGAAACCGAAGAAAAAGTATTGAAAAAAATTGCCGAAAAACCCGTGCAGGAAGTTCGTGTTGTACTCTCGATGGAATCGGTTTTTAAAGCCGCTTTTGTAATCCTTATGATCATCGGACTGGTCTTTTTGTTGAGTTACATCAAGAGCATTATTATTATTTTCCTGGTAGCACTTTTTCTTTCCGCCGCATTCAGCCCCGCCGTAGATAGACTTCAAAAAAATCATATCCCACGTCCTCTGGGAATTTTAATCATGTACATCATTGTTCTCGGAATCATTGTAGTGATTTTTACCTCTCTAATTCCAATCGTCGCTGAACAAATCACGGCTCTCGCCTTTTCAGTGCGTGACATGATTTACGGCCTGGTGAATGGAACCAATCCTGATTCGTGGTTCATGTCCAAAATTCAACCCATCGCCAATGAAATTTGGCAGAACGTGGATCAAACACAAGTCATCACCACCGCGACAAACACGTTAAAAGAAATCGGCTCGGGACTCACCAATTTTGCCGGCAACGCGATCGGAGCGATTTTTACCATCTTCAATGGCCTTTTCAATTTAATGATCGTTTTAATCATCACCTTTTTTATGGTCGTCAATCAGCGGAATACCAGTGATTTTTTCCAATCCCTTTTCCCCGAAAGATACTCCGGTTATATCACCTTAAAAACCAAAGAAGTGAGCCGTCGTATCGGCGAGTGGATCCGCGGACAAGCACTCCTTGCAATCGCGATGGGTATACTCACATTCATTGTGTTCTCCATTATAGGACTCCACTATTCATTAACCTTGGCAATGGTTTCGGCAATGGCGGAATTCATTCCCTACCTCGGCCCCCTCATCACTTTCGCTTCGACTGCCTTAATCGCCCTCAATCAGGATCCCATTCTACTCCTTTGGCTCATCCCCGCCTACGCGGTTATTCAGTTCACAGAAGGCAACATCATGGTTCCGCTCATTATCGGAAAATCCGTCGGAATGAACCCGATCATCATTCTCTTTTCATTGCTAGCCGGTGCCACCATTGGAATTCGTATCGGAGACGGAAGTTTCGCCCTGGGACTTGTTGGAATGATCATCGCCGTACCGGTAGCCAATATCATTTCGATTTTTGTGGAGGATTACACGGGAAAACATAAATAAAATCACCTAAATCAAGATCCATTGAAGATCGTAGTAAACGAAATTTTCCAATCCATTCAGGGTGAAGGCCCCGGTACGGGAAAGCCTTCTGTTTTCATCCGATTGGGAGGGTGTAATTTGACATGTCGTTGGTGTGATAGCAAATTCGCATGGCACACAAAATACCAAGATAATCACGTCATGTCAGTCGAGACAGTGATCGATAGAATCAAAAGCTACCCCTGCAATCACCTTGTCATCACCGGCGGAGAACCGTTGTTACAGCAAAAGGAAATCGAAGTGATTTTAAAGAAACTCCCCAATCACACCGCCGAGCTGGAAACAAACGGAAGTATCACATGCGACATTAAAAAACACCTGACTCAAATCAATTGTTCACCAAAACTAAGTGGCAGCGGCAACAAGCCCTATCCGCTCCGGATCAAACCGACAAATAAAAAAGTGATTTTTAAATTTGTAGTATCAAAAAAATCAGATCTAAACGAGATTGATCAATACGTTCGAAAATACAAAATCCCTAAATCCAAGGCCTACTTAATGCCCGAGGGGGTAGAAAAATCAGGAATTGAAAAACGATCCAAATGGCTGGTTGAACTCTGTAAAAAAGAAGGCTACAATTTCACCACCCGTTTACACATTCTGCTCTATGGCAACCAACGTAAAAAATAATCAGGCCATTGTCCTCCATTCCGGCGGTCAGGATTCCACCACTTGTTTAGCATGGGCAATTAAAGAATTTAAAAAGGTGGAAGTAATCAGTTTTGATTACGGACAACGCCATAAAATTGAACTAAAGGGGGTAAAAAAGATTTGTGAATCACTGCAAATCCCCTATCAAATCATCAAAATTGACATCCTTAAAGAGCTGACAAAAAATGCTTTAACCGATAAAAAAATACAAATCAAAGCGGGCAAAAAAGGACAACTGCCTTCCACGTTTGTCGAGGGGCGAAATTTGATTTTTTTATCCACCGTGGCGATCATTGCTAAAACACATCATATTCCCCATCTGGTCATCGGGGTGTGCCAAACCGATTACAGCGGCTATCCCGATTGCAGGGAAGACTTTATTAAATCGCTCCAGAAAACACTCCGCTTGGCGATGGATTACCCATTCAAAATCCATACCCCGCTCATGCATTTAACCAAAGGGGAAACCGTAAAACTCATGCAAAAACTTGGAAGATTGGAATTACTGAAGTATAGTCACACCTGCTACGAAGGCAAAAGGCTCGCTTGTAAAAAATGCCCCGCCTGCAAACTCAGACTAAAAGGATTTAATGAAGCGGGTGTAGAAGATCCAATTGCCTATGCCTGAAAAGTCCCGTGCGTGGATGCATGAATAGCTATCTTCGATTCTGAACGCGAGAATACACATCCTCGCCATCCCCGATGAATATCGGGGGAAAACCTAACACCACCCCTATGTCATCTCAAAAAATCTACCAAGAAGGCTCTGACTATAAACAGGAAAACCTGAAAAAACTCCGCACCAAACTCAAAAAAGAAGCTCCGTTGGAAACATTTGCATTTACCGAAATAAGTCCGGGTGAGCATTGGGTGACGATAGAATCTCCGGAATTCACAGCCATCTGCCCTTTTTCGAACTACCCGGATTTCGGCACGGTAACCATTACGTATATTCCGGATAAGGTTTGCCTGGAATTAAAATCGTTCAAACTTTATATCAACGCATTTCGTGAAGTGAAAATCTTTCATGAACACGTAACCGAAGTGATTTTCGCGGATTTTATGGAAGTCGTAAAACCAAAAAAAGCCAACATCACAGTCGACATGAACGTACGCGGCAATGTAAAAACGGTGTGTGAAAAATTTTATAAAGGCTGAGCGGGAAGCAAAACGTCTGATGATCGGGTTTTGCATTGCGAGCGAATACAAAGGGAACAATTGAGGCGAGAGGCATTAACAAAAGAAATCAATTTTTCTATAGCGGCATCAATTTGTGTCTCGTACACAAGTCGACTCCCATTAACGAGCTTGGGTTTGGTTTTTTGATACCCCTGAATCAAACGCCGTACATTTGTAATGAGAGTCAAAAAATCACCATTTCCAAGGCAAATATCTTCGACAAACCTCTCATTAAACGCGTCCATCACTCTTTGCAAAAGACGACGACCGATTTCATTAGTGCCGACATGAACCAATCGATCATCACGGATACCAGTAAGAACCCGATCGCGATCAAAGCCAAGTGTTCTATAAGCAGAAGAAGTCATGGAGAGAAATTTTTATTTTAGCAGCCAAGGCATCATGCCCAAAAAAATGCCAAACAACAAGTAAAAGAAAAATAAAAAATCAGGAAGAATTCCCGGCAAAATAATGACTAACGGCAGCAAGTAAACGATAAGAAGTAGGCGGTTCTAAACAAATTTTATATTGATCTCTGATTTTTTCGATAGTTCCAATAGCCGCGTGTAAAATCGCCTGTTCATGGGAAGGGGGAAACACTCCGAGAATCTTTCTTAAAAATCCTCGCCCGTCAGAAAGCTGACGCATAGCCTCCGCAATCACCCCACGAACGGTCTTCACATCATAACGGTTAAGTAAAGTGGTGTCGCCCGAAAAATGCCTTCGCAAGGCAAGCAACAAATCTCCAGAAGGAGCGGCATAGGGAATATCAATCTCCTCAAAAAAAGTGTCTAGAACATCCCTCAATAAAGCTGATTCCGCGTTCGACATGGTAAATCGATTAAAGTTGATCCACCATTCTAAAAAAGTTTTTTGTAAACGTCAATATCACACCGGTAGCCCAAGCAACACCAACAATTCATTGGCCGCCTTCTTCCAGCTAAACTCCTCTGCCCTTTTAAGCCCTTTTTTGATCAACTCCTCGCGATAAGTATTGTCGCGATAAAGCTTATGCATCGCCTCCTTAAGTTGATGAGTATCGTTGGGATTGATCAAAAGAGCCGCGTCTCCCGCCACTTCCGGCATAGCGGTAATATCGGATGTAACAACAGCCACCCCACACTGCATCGCCTCTAAAATAGGAAGACCGAAACCTTCGTAAAACGACGGG
>PFOK01000021.1 GCA_002792495.1 Candidatus Peregrinibacteria bacterium CG_4_10_14_0_2_um_filter_43_11
CTTTGCCCATTATTTCCTTCAAAATAGGCAGTGATGATATTGTGTCATTTTATTATGGTTTAGCTATAGCTGTATTGACCTTCGGTATAATCCCCCTCGTCATCCCGTGCACCGACACGGGATCCCCCTTTTAATAAAGGGTTTAAGGGGATTACCCCCTCCGGAAGGCAAGGATTATTATCCTCGCAAACAGGGGCACATGGGTGATATTCTCAGCGCAGGAGGGTGGCTGTGCTGGCCTTCGGCGCTGATCCTCCTACCCCCTTAGACCCTTGACACGACAAAACAATCGTGCATATAATGGAGTATTAAGTGGTTAACGTGTAACTGTAGTGGTTTTTTCGGTGTTCAAAAAAACAGAAAAAAATACTTTTGACCTAATTTTTGACCAACATTTTCTATTGACTTAGTCAAATAAATATGTTAATTTAACATCCATCTTAACCTTTTAAAAACACCCATGCCAAATTTGCTCCCCAAACAACAATCAACGGATCTCGTACAGACGCGATCAATCGCGTCTCCGAATACGGAAATCCTCGCCAAAAAACCGGGACTGATGGAAAAATTGCAGAATCTGATTGCGACCATGCGTGAAAGAATTTTTGGCAAAGCCGAAAGCACGTCTCCGGATGCTTTGAATGAAACGAATGATAGCGCTCCTAATAATACCGTAGGGACGCAAAATGTTCATTGTAACCGCATCGTAGGGACGCGAGATCTCGCGTCCACCCCAGAAACACCGGAAATAGAAAATTTAGGTCCATTGCAGACTGTTTTGAGTACGGCAATGGAGCAATTGAAGGATATTGTGGCCGCCATGAGTGCCACTCGCGACAGAATAGGGGAAATGGGAGCAAACGCGTTAGAAACGGCAAAAACACGATTGGCAGGCACCAGAAATAAAATGTCAGTCGTTTTAGGAGGAGGAAGTGCTCTGATGCTGGGGGGATGTGATGTCCCCTCAATCATGTCCACGGGCAAATTTCCGGATGGTCTGCCTTTGCAGGATTGGATTGCCGGATTATTACAAAAAATTCCCACCTCTATCACACACGAAGTGGGAAGATTGTACGAAACATTATGGAGGCAAGGCATTTATTTGCCACAAACAACCGAGACATCAGATATAATGATGGCCATTGTCAAAAGCCTACCGGAAATAGGAATGCTTTGGTTACTCATAAAATTAATAGTCAAAGAAGACTGGGCTCAGGCAGTCTCAAAATACGCGGGGTACACAACACCTCCGGGGTACATTTTTGCCGCCTCCGCGGTAATAGGAAACATTGGTATTTTGGGGCCAATTTCAAAATTGATGGAAAAATTAAATGCTTCCATCAAAGGGGTGTCTATTACATCGCTTTTGGCTGCGCTTGCCGCTACCGCAACACTGGGTGGCGATTTTCTTGACAAAAAAACAGGAGGCATTTCCTTTGGAGCCTGCATTTTACTCGGAACCATCGGAGGCTTGGATATTTTAAAAACGATTTATGAAGCAATTACCGGCAAAGAAATAACAAAGGGGCGAATTGCCACCTTACTACCAAGATTGGGAATCAATCTGGCCAAAAGAAAAAAATGGCAATGTGACGATTGTCATTCAAAATTTAAACTCGAAGTCAAAAAATGTACAAAGGCATCATGTGGCAAAGGGGAAAATCCATTTTACCCTTGGAACTGTGAAAGAACAGATTGTAAAACAGGAATTCCCGCTAGGGTAAAACGTTGCCCGGATTGTGGAAGCATAGGCCCCGACAGAATTCAAAAAAAACCCAAAGCCATAACTGGCAAAACGGATGGAAAAACAAGTGCCGTCAGTGACCCTATTACAGATCCTGCTCAAAAAAAAGGCTCACCCTCTGCTCGTAATAGTGATATGGATATGATTTTAACCTTGGTACAACAAGAAGATTCAGGTGCAGATACCACCGACCCAATACAACCGGCAACAACACCAACACCAAGCGCAATGGAAAGGCTAATATTAAGAAAATTGGAAGAGGCAAAAAAACCCCAAGTAGCGGCAAATCCCCCTTCAGCCGGACCAGCAACCCCCCCCTCAGTCAGAAAAAGAAGTCTCGATTGGTAAACTTTTATATTCAATAAATCACTCCAAAGATGAAACTAAATATACCCCGAAGACCGGAGACACAAAAGCCGGAAGTGACCTTTTTGCAGCAAATACGAAATCTCGTTGGGGCAATGATGGCCAGCCGATGCCTTAGAGTTTCAGCTATGGCGGCCACAACCGTTCCATTGGCAACCGTAGCCATTTCTACACCCGCTCAGGCCACCGAACCAACAGTCAAAGACACTGTAAGAGTGGAATATGAAGCATGTATTCAGCGCGAAAAAGAGGCAAGGAGAGAACTGGGGAAGTTAGATAAAGTAATAGATTGGCTTCAACACGAGTGTTTTTCGGAATGTGAAAAAAATCACGGAGTAGCCCCTTGTACAAAAGTTAGAGGAACTATTGCCCTGGAAAAAGGTAAAAAAACAGGAAAAGATGCCTTAGAAGCCGGAAAAAAAGCGGTATGGGGAATGTCAAAACTACAATGGATTTTTTTAACCGAAAATAACCAAGCGGAATGGGGTTGGTTTTTGCTCAGTATGGCAATCCTTTTACTTAAAACAGGACAAAAAAAATGGCCTAAAGAATTAACAGAAATAACTGCGTGGAGTTCCACTGTAAGTGCATTAAAGAGCTCCGCAATAACCGTTGTAGGTACCAGAGTCGCTATAGCATTGTCCATGTTAATCATCGAAAAAAGTGAGATAGAAAAAGAATGGATTTACGGAGGACCGGCACTATTATTGGCAATAACCATTTTAGCCCAACAAAGAATGATATTTGAAGAAATATTTCCGGCAAAACAAGGGGTAATACGATTGGCAAGAAGAATTGGAGGGATTGAAGAAGAAACCTGTGCTTTTCCGCCCGCACAAGAACAGCCAAAAGATCCCGCCACAATAGCAGGTCCAATGGCAGGATTGATTCAACCTCAGCCCCCAGCACAGCCACCTGCTACACAACCTGTCGCGGCAATACCAATCGATCAATTAGCAGATTTGATCCGAGCACTTCATGGGCAACCACCCGTAACACCACCAGCTCCGGAACCCGTAATACCTCCAAATCCACAACCAACAGCATCAAGTCAAACACCTGATCCAAAACCTACCCAAACACCCAATACTACCCCAAAAAGAAGAAGCCTGGATTGGTAATAAAACCATACCTCCCTCTTTATTTCCCGTCATTCCGGTCACCAAGCCCACCCAACAGAGTGGCACAACGTAGAGACGCGATGAATCGCGCCTAAACATATCATTTCATTCGGAGTATTCAGATATACAGAAAACAAGTTGAGTCATGACAGTGAAAAAATCGGAGGAAGTACACATTTGGATCGTTAAAAACGTGAATTGCGAAATTCAAAATTGGTCTTAAAAAACCTGATTTTACCCTGAATGTGTTTTCTTCTACCTCGTACCCCCCCCCTCATCCCGAGCGTTAGCCGAGGGATCTAAATCCTGCAAAGATAATTTGGCATCAGATGCCTCGGCAAGCTTCGGCATGAGGAAGGAGGAGATATTCAGATTAAAACGAGTAAAAAGTAATTTCGCAATTCACGGTTAAAACTATTGACCTTTTGGAGTAAAAATGATATAATTATTAGATAATATTACATCTTCATATTAAAAAAATGGGTGTTAAACAATGGATGAAAGATCGGGTGGGTTGGGGTGATGGTCCGGAGGTAAGAGCCGCAAAAGCCGAACAACAAGAGGCAGAAAAGACACGAAGAGCAGCCGCAAAAGCGCTTATTACTCCGGCAAGTGCATCTCCTGTAGAGCCATCACCACCAAGCGCCCATACAAGTATCATAGAAGTTCAAGCAGCCATTAAAGAAGGAATGAGATATTTTGATGAACTTGTAGGAACTCCAATTCCACCACCTGAACTACAATTTTTATCCCAAACAATTGATGATTTAGAAATGGTAATTGCCATTTTGCGTGAAAGATACAAAGGACGAAAGGAAGAAGGAAAAACGTTTGTTGAATATTTAGGAATGACCGAAGGGGATGAAGCAGGTTTAATAGGAGTTTTAACGGATATTACAAAATGCACAACAGCAAATGAAAAACTCAGAGAACCAAATGCTATGAGAGCATTTATGGCCAAAAGCGGCGCAAAAAAAGGAATTTTAGCAATCATTTATCAAGACCTTCTGGGAAATACGGCAACAACCGAAGTGGAGGAAATTTATAACGAAGCGAAACAACTCGTTAGGGCTACTGAAAGACATGATTTCTTAACGAATTTTGTCGCAACGGAAAACATAACAGACGCCCTATATGAACTTCGAACCAACACAACCGATTCATTCGACGTTATTGCAAAAAAACATGGGTTACATGAAGGAATGCTTGCCAGTGCTTTCACGCTTCCTGCACAGACAGCTTCAGCTCCACAGCCAGCTCCACAGCCAGCTCCACAGCCAGCTCCACAATCCGTTCCACAATCCGTTCCACCATCCGTTCCACCATCCGTTCCACCATCCGTTCCACCATCCGTTCCACCATCCGTTCCCCCATCCGTTCCCCCACCGGCAACTCCTCCGGCACCAATAATATCTTTTAAAGATCTGGGCATTCCCGACTAAATTCAATTCATAAACCCAATCAATCACTAATAAAAAATGATTCTTTCCTCAACAACAATTCAGCATCAAAACACACCCTACCAAGCTTCTTTTAAGGAAAACCGCTTGGTTCATGTGGAATGGGGGAAGGAATGGGGACTGCTCAAAGCACAGTCAAAAGGATTATGGGGACGCTTGAGTAGTGTTTACCAAAAAGTAAGATGGCTGACCGGAGTGCCTTTAATTACCGAACCCGCAAAATACATAGCCAGAAAAACTTGGGACGGCATGTTGGCTGTTGGAGACGGAATGCGAATAGTGGCACACACAACACGCGATGCCACTCGAGGCGCCTTGCGCAGCACGGTAGGCCCTTTAGCCACATGGTTGCAAGCGCCTTTGCAGGATCTTAAAATGAACTTTTACGACAATTCTCGTGATGTCATTAAAGGAGTGTTAAAAGATGCTCCCGTCAGTTTTGTGGAAGGAATAGCTGAAAGCGGAAATAATGTTACGCAACATTCGCGTGATACGTGGTCCAGCCTAAAAAGCCTCAAACCACTCTCCTTTTTGAACAACAGTCGTAAAATGATCACCAGCGCCCTAGGCGCACCGTTCAATCCCCTTTGGCATGTCGCTAAATCGCTGGGCGGAACGGGGGTAAAAGTGGGTAAAAATATCGTGGGCTCCAAAATGCAGTATTTCAGTGCCGCGAAAGAAGGAGTGATGCAAATACGAGAAGGGGCTCAGGAGTTATTACACTCCCCACAAACCGGATACGAAAGCGGACACGTTGTTAATTTGGACGCGTTAAAAGCCCGAAGAGAAAAATCGGCAAAAGCGGAAGCGAAACGTCAGGAAATTCAGGCCGAGATAGCAAAAGCAAAAGCGGCAAAAAAGAAGGAAACACTCATGAAAAGAGCACTCGGAAATTCTGAAGCCGCCTAAAAATTAATAAAGGAGTGGTATACATTACCCATCCTTGTAGGAGGGGTGCAGGGTCGGTAATAAACTAATAAATTAATAAACTAATAAATTAATAATAATATGAATACTCCAAATTCAATGCCGGAAAGAACCCCATACGCCCCAAAACCGGGAATATGGGAAAAAATAATGCGAGGAGCACGTACCGCTCTTGCGGTTTTAGGGCTAGGTTCTGCCGTCGGCACCGGTATTGTAGCAATGACTCCGCCCTCTCACGCCATCCCATCAACAGTCGGGGGAGGCACCACCACAACAGCAACCACAAGACCTCCGTCAAAAAGAGACTCTAACAGGAGTTCAAGAGATGCTGGTTCCACTGAAAAAGATACTGCAGTAACATCTCCTGATACAGCAGGAACAAACTCAGCAGAAGATGTAGGCCCCACAAATGCGAATGACGGAAGCACCACAGATACTGAAGAAGGGGGAGAACCAACAAACGCTGTAGGGGAGAGAACTAAAATGTTAAATGATCTAAAAATGACCGAAGTGGAATTTGAAGAATTATTGAAACAAACAGAAATGACCAAAGAAAGCTTTATTGAAGCAATCGGAATGGCAATGAATACTGGCATTCTCTCCGATCTGTCTGATTTAAGAAAATTGCAAACAGGGGAAATGGACGAAGCGATAAAAGGAAAATTAAAAAAAATAGTATCCGTGTTAGCCATCAGATTACAAGTGCCTCTAACGGAAGATGATCTTGCCGGCGTGGTAGAGCAATTCGAAGAAATATCCCGGGATAAAAAAAGTGAGGAAACTGATTGGAAAACATGGATGATAGTCGTCCTAGGAGCCCTTGTTCTTTTGTTTGGTGCCAAAAGTATGAAACAGGCAAGAAAAACCGATGCACTAGCCGCGCAATTAATAAGAGCCGGCAAGATCAGCTCAGACCCTACAGATGATGAGCCTGAGGATGATGAAAGTTAATATAAAAAGCGTCATGTTCATCCTCGCATCCGCACAACATATCACGCACAAACACGTAGAGACGCGATTCATCACGTCTATACCTGCCACAATGAACGAAACTGCGCCGGAGGGTAGCTGTGCTGGCCTTCGGTGCAACCCCCCCTCATCTGCGCCGGAGGGTAGCTGTGCTGGCCTTCGGTGCAACCCCCCCTCATCTGCGCCGGAGGGTAGCTGTGCTGGCCTTCGGTGCAACCCC
>PFOK01000066.1 GCA_002792495.1 Candidatus Peregrinibacteria bacterium CG_4_10_14_0_2_um_filter_43_11
TTTGGAGGAACACGTTTCTGTAGTGGTTCTGTTATGTTTCTATTCTTTTCTGCTGACAAAAAGCCAAGGTTTGGGGGTGAATGAGCCTCCCGATGAAAAACTGAAGTACAACGCTGAATAGGCTTCATGAACCCCCGGAACTTTTTGGTTACTTTTTGGTTACAAAAAGGAACGCCAGTCGCGGCGAGCGACAACAACCCTAAGCTTCAATAAAAGTAAGGAGTAACGTTGAAAGTAGACGAGAAGGTTTATCCTGGAAGAGATTGTAGATTAGATCCCTCGACTTGCGCCCCAAAGGGGACCCATTGGGTTTCGGGATAAGGAGGAGTCCCGCATAAGGAGTGTTAGGCGGTTATTTTATTTCCCCTAACTCAAATCGTGCTTTGAAGTGCCTTAGGGTTAGTTCCCGGCCGTGAACGGGTACGGCGCGTGGGATTTCATGGCGTTTTTTGTGGAGTTCAATCACACAGTCCGCAACGTATAAAAGATCCTGGATTTCATATTTATTTCGTGGAACGGCACATCGCACAAAATTGTTTGATGGAAGTACTTCTTTTTGTTGCTCTTTGTCCCAGTGGCCAAATGCGAAAGCGCCCAATTCACACAATCTTACCCCCTTAAGAAGTAGCAGTGCTGTGAGTGCTACGCCTCCAAAGTCTTCGGGTTTGTGTTTGGTTCCCTCAAAAAATCGGTTTACGTCAATGTAAACAGCATGACCGCCAAAGGGGGTGAGTACCGGAACATTGTTTTTTTCGAGGTATTCCCCAAACGCATGAACCTGACCGATGCGGCTGTTTAGATATTCTTCTTTGACGACGGTTCGGAGTCCTTCGGCGATTACCATAATGTCACGGCCTGTCATTCCTCCGTAAGTGGGATGTCCTTCGGTTAAAATCTGGTGATCGCGAAGATCATTCAAGAGGGCTTCATGCTCTTTTATAATCCGGCTACTCCTTTTTATTAAAAGTGCTCCACCCATATTGGTAAGACCGTCTTTTTTGAGTGATACCGTGAATCCATCGCATAGCGCAAATGTTTCGTGAACAATTTCGGGGATGGGAGTATTTTTATATTGTTCTTCTCGATTCTTAATGAACCAGGCGTTTTCCGCGAAACGGCATACATCCAAAAAAAGCGGTTTTCCGTATTCATCGCATAACTTTCGGACCGCGCGTATGTTTTCCAGCGAAACAGGTTGTCCGCCACCGGTATTGTTGGTGATGGTTAAATAAACCATGGGAATATGATCTCCCTTTTCCTTCAATAGTGCTTCTAATCGCTCCAGATCCATATTGCCTTTGAATGGGTGGTAATCCGACTTTTTCAATTCCGGCAGAAATAAATCTACCGCGGTCATTTGGTTGCACTCAATGTTGGCTTGTGTGGTGTCAAAATGACCGTTGCCGGGAATAATCATTCCCTTACCCCATTTTCCGACCTGAGTGAATAAAGCATGTTCCGCGGCGCGCCCTTGGTGAAATAAAAAAACTTCACTTTCTTCCTGAGGAATACCGAAGACTTCGGCGAATGATTCCAAAAGCTTAAAATAGCCATAATTACTGCCGTAAGCTTCGTCTCCTAAAAACATGGCCGCGACTTGTTCGGCGGTTAGGGTGGTTGTTCCGGAGTCGGAAAGTAAATCGCCACCTAATAACATTTCGGAAGGGAATTGGAATACATTCCATCCCGCTTTTTTTGCTGCCTGTAATCGATCGGCATCGCTAAAAATATGATGAAAACGTACGCTACTGTTCACATATGCTCGTGGTTGGTGGGCAGTATCGAATTGAATGAGTTGAATAGGATCCATTGCTTTTAAAATTAGTTAAATCGTTTCACATTATAGGGAAGTGTCACTATCATGTCGTTAAAAAATGATTTACAAATCTATGAAATTAGTTTTAAATACATTTATAACTTTTTATTTATGAAGCTTTCTGCTCTACTGCATGCGTTTGATGATGACACTCCGATTTTTGAGGCTGCTTCACATATTTCTACAGGCAATGAGCACCGCGTTTACAGAACCTCCGATGATGTGGGTGTTTTTAAGATCCCCGGAGCCTTAGGTCCTGTTTGGCAGAATATGGACGTTGAGACTGCTAATGAGGATTTGGCTATTTTAGAACGTTATAGATTTCCTTTTGTTCCTACTACTACTCATTCTTCTGCTGTGGTTGTACATCCGAATCCAGGAAGGGCAGAATATGTTCATTATTTGTTGTATCAGCCTCATTTGTCACATCGTTTGATTGGTTTTGAGGATATAGCGCATGATGTTCGTGTTCGCGAATGTTTGGCGGAAATGATGGCCACTCGTCAGCGTATTTTTAGTGAAACAGGTTTGGGTGTAGACGTTATGGGGGGTGCGGCCTATAGGGATTTAATTCGTACAATTCGTTTTCGGGGATTGCGGGCGTTGCGTTTTCATGCGGATCCCCCCAATCCTCCTATTAATAATCTTTTTATCTCCACTCAGTCTCAAGAAGGGGTTCGTGAGGGGGAAATGTTGCTTGCAGATACTCGACTTTTTCGTCCGCCCGAAAAGACAATAGGTTTATTCAGGAAAGCTATTGCGGCGCTCCTTATCATGCCTACACATCATGTGATGACGGGGGCTTTGGGTCGTGTCATGACGCGCTTAGGCCAACCTTTAGAAAATGGTGTTTTGAATCCGGATAATACCTGGGAACGCTTGGGGATGTGGGTTGCAGATTCTATTATTGATGCAATGAATTAAAGATTAAATAGAGAACCTAATGAAGCTTAGTGAAATTTTTTAACACGTCCGAATTGTTAAATCCTTCAAAATCTTTATACTGTGGAAGTAATTTTTAAAAATGTCTTCACGCCCTTCTTCATTTTTGGCACAACGTTTTGAGAAATACACTGAATCCGTTCCCGTGGACCAAAATCCGGTGGCTTTTAAGGTTGTGAAGCTATTGGGCAGAGGGAATGAGCATTTTGCTCATTTGGTTGAACAGGTTCAGGAAGGTGTTTTCGATTTTAGAGGAAGAGTTGAGCAAGTTGTTGCCAAAAAAGCTCACTGGCTTGGCAAAATGTGGCAAGACATGCGCGTGAAGGCTGTTCAGCTTGATCTTGGGGTTCTTAGGGGGTTTAAATTACCTCATCTTTTTACAACATTGCATGATCATGCCTGTTTGCAAAAAGGGAAAAAAGAAGATCATCCCCCCTGCCTGATGTTACAACCGATGGTGGAAGATTATGGTGAATGTACGATCAATCCTGCTGATTTAATGGATTCGGAAGGGGCGCTCAAAATTGCGGATATCATCAATAAAAGTCGTGCCATTTATGAACAATTGGGGTTGGGAGCCGATTTACTGAGCGCAAAGGCTGTTTTAGACCTTTTAAGGGTCATCAATTATTTGTTGTTTTCAAAGTTGCCGCTGGGTAAATATAAGCCTAAAAAACCGATTCCTAAAATGCACAATCTTGTTAAATTGGATGCCCCCCTTAAACATGGTGGTGAAACAGCTGCAAAAGGAGATGTTTTAGTTGGGGATGTCCGCTTGTTTCGTCTTATTCCCTCTATTCCGGGTTTGGATGGTAATTTGCTTACAAAAAGCTATCGTTTTTTGGTGGCCCTGTTGGTTGAGGGACCTTTGTACCACATGCAAACCGGGGCGCTTGTCACTTTTTTTAAAGAATTGGCTTCTCCGGATTTATTGGATGAAAGGGTAAAGCATTCTCGCCGTCTAACTTATCATTTGGGAGTGTTTGCCGGTAAATTGGGGTTGCGTGTTATTAATTCTAAATAAAAAAATCGTTCGTTATGGATGTTTATGAATTTGACTTTTTTTTAGTATAATCGTGTCATGAAAACGAGTGAAGCAGACAGTATCGGTTGTTTCGGCTTAATGCCGTGAGCCATCTGTTTTGTTTGTCTTATTTTAATCCTTCCACCCATTTTCAAAATGAATTGGGTGATTCGCGGAGTGCTGAGGAGATATTGAAAGATTTAAAACAGCGCGGGAAACGCTGTTTTTTAAATACCGTTTTCCAAAACCCTCACCCTGAGTAATAGGGTGAGGGTTTTGTGAGGGTCCATTTAAAGTAGGTCTATTTTCTTGAGGGTGATTAGGCTTATTCCTGCCATGATGAATAATAAAATGGCACTGGCGATGAACGCGGTTTGTATTGTGTAAAAATCTGCAATGGAGCCAAGGAAGGGAGCCATCGCAAAGAAAATCAATCTTGTTAAAAAGCTACGAATGGAAATGACGGTGGCACGTCGATCCGATGATGTCATTTTTTGCAAAAAATCCATGAACAGGGGCAGAAAAAATCCCCACAGTCCGCTGGCTATAAATAAGAGAGGCAAAGCCCACATTGTTTTTAAATTGGCCAGAGCCAGCCAAACGCCTATCGCTCCTGCCGGAACCACTATGAGTGAAAATTTAGAGCCTAGCACGATTTCTATTTTATGTGAATATTTTCCGCAGAATCCGGCAAAAATATTCATTCCCGCGATCACAATTCCAAAATAGAAAAGCGGTAATCCAACAAATTCCATGTAACGCTGGTAAAGCCAAAAGTTCATCAGAAAAAAAGCGGGAGGGATAGCCGCGTACACGATAAAATAACGTAATTTTTTGTTTTGGAATGTTTCTTTGAGAATTTGTTTGAAATGTGCCCATGTTTCAAAGGTTTTTTTATGACGCTTCGGTTCAATTAAGGTTGAATTGATCATGACCCACGTCCCAAAAGGAATCAGTGTCGCATAAAATGGCATTCTTAAAAAAAACAAAGATGCCAGGATCGCACCGGTCACATTGGATATAACAGATCCGATACGACCGTAAAAAAATACGTTTTCCTGTTTTTTTCGGTATCCCTTCTCATCGTTTAGCTCAATGAGTGTGTCGTAAAGCAATGCTTCCCCGCTACCCGATACCAGGCTCATGCCTATTCCTGTAATCACCTCCCCTAAAAGAAATCCCCAAAATGAGTATGACAAAACAAAGGTAAGTATACCCATAAAAGCAATAAATGATCCTGCCAATAATGCGGTTGTTCTGCCGTGTAAATCGGCAAAATAACCCGATGGAATTTCCAGCATGATGAGGGAAACCGCGAACGAGGCTTCAAGTGTTAAAATTTGGCTCATCGTCAGTCCCAATCCTTCCAAAAATGGGACCATGATCGGGATGAAAAATAGGAGTTCAAAAAGGAAACTGCCTACGTAGAGTTTTGTTATATTCCGTTTGAGTTTTATTTTGTATTTTTGCATGAGGTGATTATAGCAAAAAAAGCGAAAAATTCACATTTCCGAGGGGATTTTTTGACACGCTATGCCCATTTTTATTTACCGATGTGACCGATAAGAAGTTCGTGTGCCACTTCGCATTCGATGTACTTTTGGCGCTTCCTGTTCCGGTTCCGGTAATCCTTTGGGCAAATTTATTATCGGTATTTTAGCCTCAATCAAACGCTCGATTTTTCTTAATTTATCACTTTGACTTGGCATGATAAACGTAATAGCGCGTCCTTTTTTACCAGCGCGTCCCGTGCGTCCAATGCGGTGCACGTAGTCTTCCGCGTATTCGGGCACGTCGTAATTGATCACCAGAGCGATGTCGTTTACATCAATGCCGCGCGCGGCGATGTCTGTCGCAACCAGCACGCGATACACTCCTTTTTTAAAGCCTTCCAGTGATTTTCTTCGTTGAGCGAGTGATAAGTTTGAGTGGATTTCTGCCGCCCTGTAGTCCATTTGATTCACATCCCGACATATTTTTTTGGCTCCATGTTTGGTGCGACTAAAAACCAGTACTGTTCCTTGATATTGTCGTAATAATACACTTAGTAGGTTTCTTTTTTGATTCTGCGCGACAATGTAAATTTCCTGATGAACCAATGTCGCCGGGCTTCCCTGGCGAGCCACTTCCACGTGCGTGGGGCGTTTCATATGCTGGGTGGCTATTTTTACGATGTCGTTTGGCATGGTGGCCGAAAAAAGCATGGTTTGACGATCTTTTGGAACCACTTGTAACAATTTTTTGATTTGAGGCGCGAATCCCATATCCAGCATTCGATCGGCTTCATCGAGTACCAATATACTCACATCCTGCAGAGGAATTGTTCTCCGTTCCATGTGATCGATCAGGCGTCCAGGAGTTCCTATAATGACGTGAGGGTTTCTGCGAAGGTCTTTTATTTGATGATGCATTGGTGCTCCACCAATGATCGTGACTGTACGCAATCCAAAAGATCGTGCTATTTTTTGAAGCATTTCTTCTACCTGCAGAGCCAGCTCACGCGTGGGCAGTAAAATAAGCCCTTTCCCGCCGTGGCGGATGAGTCGTTGAATGATGGGGAGACCAAAGGCCAATGTTTTTCCCGTTCCGGTTTGTGCCACACCGATAATATCTTCCCCGTTAAGCGCATCCGGAATAGCCTGAGCCTGAATGGGTGTAGGGGTGTGAAAGTGAAGCTGATCCAGTATTTTTAGAATAGGAGCGTCAAGTCCTAGTTCGTGAAAACTCAGTTCGTTTGGATTCCCTTTTTCAATCTGAGCGGTGGCTTTGGAGTCGAAGAAATTATTTTTTTGATGATTCATTATATTTTTTAATTTATAAGTTTACTATATCTATAATTTTATAGAATGTCAATTCATAAGGTCTGACATCACTAGTGTCCCAAGAAAGTTAGAAGAGTTGGAGTTGTGGGTCTGCTCGGGAGCGCAAGCGATGAAGGGTTTTTGGAGTGAGAGAAAGAA
>PFOK01000132.1 GCA_002792495.1 Candidatus Peregrinibacteria bacterium CG_4_10_14_0_2_um_filter_43_11
AAATAATGGGCAAAGGGATTTCTTCCCCACCTGCTTCAGGCGGGTCGAAATGACGAATGGGATTATACTATTCCAGCTATAAGATAGAGAAAATGGGTTTTTTCCGATTCTTTTATGCTGGTTATTTTTTGCATTAGAATTTCCGTCGTTCATGTTTTTTTGTTTATTTTTCGCGCATCCCGCCCATTGTAAATTGTATAATAGGAGGTGGGGATTCCTGACCTAATCAGGAATGACGATATGGAGGATTTTTCAATTCAATTTGACAAATACCTCAAAATCATTATCATGGAGTCATTATGACACATTCGAGCACCAACACTTTTGGTTTTTATTTCTATTTTACCCGCTGAGCGGTCGTTGTGTGCTATATCCATTTCACTTACTAACGTCCGCACTTATAAGGCGGATTTTTTTAATTTTTAATTATCAATTTTAAATTTTAAAACTAAACATAATGATATTTACCATGAGATTCAAAAAATAGTTTCAAATGGGTAATATGTTTAGAAATTATAAATTTAAAATTAAAAATTTATCAATGCTTCGTCATTTTTATTATTACAAAAAGGCTTATCGCTATTATCAGAGATTTACTTCTCTCACTCCTTTTTGTAACTTAATTTTAATGACATGCAAACCACCACTATTTCTTTAACTTTTAATCCTATGATTGTAGTAATGAAAAACACCGCCACCCGCGACATGGTCGACAGGGTACTCGCGGTTATCGAAGCACACGAATTAAAAGGGGAGCCGATGTTCGGCACTCAACGTGTTGCTATTGGTGTATTGGGCGACAAAGACCGGCTCGATGAAGGTCACCTTCTTCGTCTGCCCGGCGTAAAAGAAATTCTACGCGTTAGTAAACCGTACAAAAAAGTCAGTCGGGAATACAAACCCGAAAATACAGTTGTCACCATCAACGATTCTGTTCAATTTGGCAACGGAACACCGGTCATCATCGCCGGTCCTTGCAGTGTGGAATCCGAAGATCGTCTTTTGGAAATCGCGGAAAATGTAAAAAAATTAGGCGCTCACATGTTGCGCGGTGGTGCTTTTAAGCCTCGCACTTCCCCTTACGCTTTTCAGGGTCATGGATTGGAAGGATTGAAAATTCTTAAACGGGTTAGCGAAAAAACAGGTCTTCCTATTGTTACCGAAATTCTTTCCGTTCACGACCTTGAAGCGTTTGATGAATACGTTGATATGATTCAGATCGGTTCACGCAATATGCACAACTTTGATCTGATTACCAAGGTCGCCCGATTAGGAAAGCCAATGCTCCTCAAGCGCGGAATGTCTGCCACCTTGGAAGAATTTTTGCTCGCGGCGGAATACATCCTCAACGAAGGCAATGATCAGGTGGTGCTGTGCGAACGCGGTATCCGTACTTACGAACAATCCACGCGCAATATTTTAGATTTGAATTCGCTCGCTTTGGTCAAAATCATTTCTCATCTCCCTATTATTGCCGACCCAAGTCACGCGGCAGGACGATACGATATTGTGCCCCAGCTTGCGGTCGCTTCACTCGCCACAGGCGCGGATGGATTGATTGTGGAAGTTCACAATGAACCGGACAAAGCACTTTCCGACGGAAAACAATCGCTCACTTTTGAATCTTTTGATAAACTGATGGCACGAGTCTCTAATTTGATTCAATGAGCGACATTGTTTTAAAAACCGATCACGGAATTTCGCGGGTGCGAATTCAATCGGGTGGCTTAGCCACTTTGTGGAAAATGATGAAAAAAGCTCACCCCTCCTCGCGTTTTGTGGTGCTTACCGATGTCTCTATTTACCGAATTTATGATAAGGAAATCGAAAAGCAGTTTCCCAAGGCATTGATTTTGAAAATTCCTTCCGGCGAAAAGCAGAAGCAAATGGAAACGGTTATGATGCTTGCTGAAAAAATGCTGAATGAAGGCATTACCAAATGCGACGTTTTGATCGGCTTTGGAGGAGGTGTGATCACCGATATCGCCGGATTCATAGCTTCTATTTACATGCGCGGTATGCCTTTTGTTGCCGTTCCCACTTCTTTACTTTGTATGGTGGACGCGGCGATTGGAGGCAAGAACGGCGTGGATTTTAAAGCCAAAAATATTTTGGGAACCATTTACCTTCCTGAGCTTGTTTTGATCGATCCGATGTTGCTTGAAAAGTGTCCGCAAAAATACATCGACTGCAGTATGGGCGAAATTGTGAAGTACGCGGTTACGCTCGACACCGGTTTGCTTCGTGATTTTCGAAAAACGCCTCTGAATTTGGAAAAAATCATCAAAAAATCCGTCCAAGCCAAAGTGCGCGTGGTTCGTCAGGATCTTAAAGAAAGTCATTTGCGCAAAGTTCTTAATTTCGGTCACACGTTTGGTCATGCCATTGAAGAAAAAAGCGCCTACAAGCTTTCTCACGGAGAGGCGATCAGCATTGGCATGATGTTGGCGAATCGCGTCGCACAGAAGCTGAAGAAGCAAAAGCCGTCTATCGGGGAAAAAGTGGAAGCCATTTTAAAGCTTTTCCATCTTCCCACCACTTTACCCAAAGGGATGACGATTGATGGCCTGGTCGATTTGATGAAAAAGGATAAAAAGCGTCACGGAAAAACCATCGATTTTGTGATCATCACCACATTGGGTCGTACAGAAATCATTTCGTTAACACTGAGTCAATTGGTTAAATTGGTTAAATAATCCGAATCGGATTTGTTATGTTCCTTTTGTTTTTTAAGCCCTTTTATAACTTGGCAAATCCGAGATATTCCGAATTGTAATTTCCTTATAACTACCAAAGGCGCGATTACACAATCGCGCTGGCGAAGATTGCAATCATCGCCTTCAGTGACATATTAAATTTAAATCAAAGTATTTTTTAATGCCACTTGAATCGAATCTTTATGAAAATTCTCATCGCCACCCACAATCAAGGAAAATTCAATGAACTCATGGAGGTTCTTCATGTTTTGCCATTTGAGTTTGTATCATTAACCGATCTCGGCATCAGCTCCGATGTGGATGAAAATGGGGCGACGTATGAAGATAATGCGATCATCAAAGCGGAGCATTTCGGCAAACTCGCCAATCTTCCCACCATTGCGGATGATTCCGGTATTCATATCGACGCATTATCCGGGAAATTGGGCGTTCATACCCGTCGTTGGGGCGCGGGTGTGCAGGCATCCGACAAAGAGTGGCTTGATTATTTCCTCAAACGCATGGAGAACGAATCGAATCGAAAAGCGGAATTCATCTCCGTTATCGCGTTTTACAATCCCCACGAAATCGGACAGGTACAACCTCCACTTCCTAAAGGTGAACAAGCGCTTGTTAACCTTCAGAGTGGGGTTATCACTTTCCGCGGTGAATGCAAAGGCGTCATCCTCCATCAACCTCAGGTTGACCTCGAGCCCGGCATTCCTCTTTCGGCCGTTTTTTTGCCCGAAGGCAAGGACTATGTCTTTTCCGCGTTGAGCAAAGATGAAAAAAACTCCATCTCTCATCGGGGAAAAGCAATCCATCAGTGCGTGACATACTTAAATACAGTTCATGAATAATCGGTTGCTTTATCGTCTCATATTTTGTTAGAATGAGCCCTTTTTAATCTATTTTTATGGATGTTGCCCCTGATGATGATGCGGAAGACTTTGATGACCTTCTGAGTGAAAACTTAGGTAGCTTAGATACAACGGCTTGGGAGGTTGTGTTGGGTGAAAAAATGGCAGGTCTTGCGGAACAATCCGTTCCTCAGGCCACTTTGGATTTACACGGTGTTCGTGTGGGGGATGCTTTTGAAAGAGTGGCTACTTTTTTACTCGACCAAAGGGAAAAAGTAGCAAAGGTGGTTTTGATTATTACCGGAAAGGGGATTCATTCTCGGCAAAAAGGAGTATTATTGGTTGCGATCAGAAGGCAGTTGCATCGTCTTCAAAAAAAAGACGGGCCGGTTCACAATTTTGATGCTGATTGTGGAGGGGGAGCGTTTTTAGTCCGGCTTAAACCACAGCGCTAACATTCCATTTTTTGTTTAATCCCGTATAATGTTGGGTGCTTTACCATAATAAAAATGAAATTAAGCGATGCCATTCAACAATTTCTCGAACATTGCGAAATCGACAAAAACCAATCGCAAAAAACACTCATCAGTTATGAACATCACCTGAAGCGTTTTTTGGAATTTGTCGGGGAAATTGAGCTTTCAAAAATCGATTTGAATCTGATTAAAAGATACCGTCTTTTTTTGAATCGTTTTGAGTTTCGGCCAAACGAATTTTTGGATGTAAAAACCCAGGCTCATCACATGATCGCTTTGCGGGCGTTTTTAAAGTATTGTGCCAAGCAAGACTGGGAAACACTGGCGGCGGAAAAAATAGAACTGCCAAAAACCGAACAACGAACCGTTGAATACCTTAGTCGTGATGAATTGGAACGATTGTTTGCCGCGGTGGATACGGAAAAAATAAACGGATTGCGCAACCGGGCCATTATGGAACTTTTGTACAGTACGGGTTTGCGTATTAGCGAGCTTGTTTCTCTTAATCGTGATCAGGTGAACTTGGAACGGGGGGAATTTCAGGTTCGCGGTAAGGGCAAAAAAATGCGCATCGTTTTCCTCTCCGACCGTGCGAAGGAGTGGGTAAGTCGCTATTTGGTCGCGCGTGACGATAATTTTGACCCGCTTTTTTTGAGTCATCGCCGTTCGCGTCAAAAAACGGACGAAGATTTGGATGTTAAAGGGGCTCATCGTCGACTTACCGCTTACACCATCGAAGAAATGGTTAGGAACACCGCCTGCCGGGCGGGTCTTGTAAAAAAAGTCACGCCTCATACCCTGCGTCATTCCTTTGCCACCGAACTTCTTATCAACGGCGCCGACATTCGTTCCGTTCAGGAGATGCTCGGGCATTCCAGCATCACGACAACTCAGATCTACACGCACATCACGAACAAAAAGTTACGGGAGATTCATGAGAAATTTCATCGGTGAACCGGAGAAATTGAGGTGTACCTCCTTTTTGTTCACTCATGCCGGGCCAAAGGGATTTCCCTACCCGATTTCATCGGTCCTCGAAATGACGATTGGTTGTGTGTCATTTCGAACTGCCTCTTTCGCCTGAGGCGGATACTGTGGACAGGCCGGAATCCCTTCGCTTTTCTTGTTTTTCGAATAAGGTTATGATATAATGTACATATGAGTACATTAAAAAAGAACATAACAGCACATCGATTGGCACTTTTGGCCGCTAAGGGTGAAATTATTTTTCATCATCAGGATTTGGCCAATTTGTGGAATATCCAAAACGCCAATACTCTTCGCGTTACACTCGCTCGTTATGTTAAAGAGGGGTTGTTCTATCGAATTCACAGGGGTTTTTATTCTCTCCGGCCTCTTTTGGAATTGGATCCTGTTCTTGTCGGGGCGAGAGCTTTGCATCAATTCTGTTACCTCAGCACAGAGACGGTGTTGTATCAACATGGTTTTCTTTCACAAAAACCGCATGTTCACACATTTGTCAGCGCGAAATCGGCTAAATTCAACGTGATGGATTTTGCTTACATCAGTCGCCAGCTCAAAGTTGAATTTCTGTATCACCCCGAAGGTATTGTTTGGAAAGACGGTGTTTACCGGGCGACGCCGGAACGCGCGCTTGCCGACATGCTTTATTTTAACCCCCATACTCATTTTGATAAATCCGTTGATTGGGAGAAAATAAAAAACACGCAGTATCGCATCCATTACCCTTTAACCCTCAAGCGTTATGTTGATTTTGCCTGATCCCAAAGACGCGATTCATAAATTGTGGCTATTCCGTTTGTTGACCGGTATAGCGGACAAGCCTTTTTTGGCTCAGAATCTCTTTTTTAAAGGGGGAACGTGTGCCGCCATGCGGGGGATTTTGCCGCGTTTCTCTGTTGATCTTGATTTTGATTTAGCGGATTACAACCGGCAATCCATTGTGCGAGAAGTTTTGGAGTCGGTTTTTGATCAATTGGGTCTTACTGTAGACGATTTCAGCAAACAGGTTCCCCAGTATTTTTTGAAATACAAAAATGAGCCCAATCAGCGCAATAGCATCAAACTGGATGTCACTTTTCCATTTCCCAAAAGCAATGATTATGAGTCGGTTCGTTTTCCGGAAATTGACCGTATTTTGCTTTGTCAGACCGTTCCCACCATGTTTGCCAATAAACTGGTCACTGTTACGGATAGATATCAGCGTCATGGCTCCTTGGCGAGTCGGGATCTTTTTGATATTCATACCTTTTTTATGAAAGGGTATCGGTATAAGGACGACATCATTTGCGAGCGAACCGGCAAACCTCCAAAAGTATTTTTAAAAGAACTAAAAGCGTTCATTCAGAAGCACTTTACCCAAACCTTGATTGATCAGGATCTGAACGCTTTTCTTTCCCCCGCGGATTTTCATGGTATTCGCGCCATTCTTAAACAGGAGGTACTGATGTTTTTGGAGGGCGAGGAGCACGAAATGCAAAATTTGAAAAACCAAATTTGAAACGTGAGACCTTGCCTACTCCAGCCTCCTTCGCCTAAGGCGGATACGGTGGGGAAATGGATTTCTTCGCCCGATTTCATCGGTCCTCGAAATGACGATTGGTTACGTGTCACTTTGAATGTTAGTGAGAAATCCTGACTTATAGCTGGAATAGTATAATCCCATTCGTCATTTCGACCCGCCTGAAGCAGGTGGGGAAGAAATCCCTTT
>PFOK01000104.1 GCA_002792495.1 Candidatus Peregrinibacteria bacterium CG_4_10_14_0_2_um_filter_43_11
CATGCTCCTTTCTCATTTTTTTGGGTCCCCATTAATTTCTTCCGTGCCTAATTCCCCGCAGCTTATTGCGTGATATACTCCCGACATGAATAAATATATTCACAAGTTAGATCAGGATGGGGATGGGGAGGTGTGCGAAAGCTTACCTTAAATTGATTTTTATCAAAAAATAAATTACTATTTCAGTATCTCATTATAGCCTATGTACGTTCCGCCGAAAATCAACGCAATCCTTATGTTTCCCACCGGGGATCAGAACAGGCACATAAAGTTGCCGAAGCCTGAAGACGTCAGAATTGGCGATATTCTTGTGGCAAAATACAATTCGTCCCGTTGGGTACGTTGGCTTCCTTGGGAGAATTGGCATCATGCCGCTTTAGTTGTCAAAACAAATCCTCTTACCATCATTGAAGCCGCTGGAGAAAATTCCGAAGGTCAATTGGCTGGCCCAACCGAGGTTGAGTTCGGTAAATCAGTTGGTTTTGGGAAGGCGAAAGGCATAAAAGAGGTTCGGTGGTTGAGACCCATCTTTCCAAACCCGTTGCGGGAGGTAGATTCATGGCTTGTCCAGAGGAGCAAAAGGAAAATCATTGCTGAAAGTGAAGCTCGAAAGCGAGTTGCGGAATATGCCAAAAAGCAGGTGGGTGAGTCATATGCCCCCGCTTCAACAAAATGGAACGAGAATTCATGGTATTGCTCATTGCTTGTTTACAAAAGCTATTCACGGACTGTCACGGGAATGTATTTGGAGACTTACGATGATGTTCGCGCGGGATTTCTTGTGACCCCTGAAGACCTTTTGAATAGCAAACGGACAAAGGTATATTTCTCTTGGAAGTATGAAAACAATCAGATAGAAGCATGATCACGTCCATAAAGAAATCACTGAGCACACTTTTTACTAAGTCTAAGCCTTCGTGGCCGGAACTTTTTCTTGCCGTCAAAATAGTGGCGGTGCTGACCGTTTTATATTTTGTTTTTGTCCTGATTTACGTTTTATCGTTGAACTGTACCAAATGTCCTTATTGAAGAAGGACTGTTTTAACTGCATTGGTTACGGGGAGACATCGCAAGAACAAACTGCAGCTTACGAATCATCCTACATTTCATTACGGATCATTCTCCGGCTTCCGTTTGCTTTTGCTCATTCCCCAAAAAATACAGTCACCATGCT
>PFOK01000050.1:0-16875 GCA_002792495.1 Candidatus Peregrinibacteria bacterium CG_4_10_14_0_2_um_filter_43_11
TTTTTCCTATTTGTTTCAAGTTAAAAAAATGGCTACATTAAGCCACTTACTGTAGATTTGGACTAGTTTTTTTGTAGAATGTCAGATAAGGTGAAAAAACTTTGGCTTCGTTAAAAGATATGAAGGCAAAGATTATATTGGAATGCCTTTGGTCTAAATGGTGGGCGATGGAGGACTTGAACCTCCGACCTCTACATTATCAGTGTAGCGCTCTAACCAGCTGAGCTAATCGCCCTTACCCATCGGCTCTAACCGTCCGCCTGTGGCGGACAATTGCCTGTAATCCTTTTTTTGACTCACACAAAATACAGAACGAGGTTTTTTAAGTCAACAAAAATTACGGTGATCAAACCCGTCACTACCGTTGTTCTTTCCCGTTTATATACACTTTCACCACGCGTTCCACCTGCACTTTTAACGGTTCTCCTTTAATATTGTATTCGAGTGTGGAGAGTTGTTGACTGGGGTTTACTTTCGCCATGAGTTCACGCACTTCCGTCTGTTTATCGCGGATTTGAGGTTTTAGGGTGAGTTCTTCGTTTTTGGAATCTTCGTAATCTTTATCTCCCAAAAACTCGTCCTCAATCCGTTTTATTTCTTCTTCCACTTGTCCCTGAATATCTTTCTTGGCGGCTTTGAGCTGACTCAGGCGGTCCGATTTTACTTTAAAATGTTTTAATATTGCTTTGGCATCCTCCAGTTTTTCTTTCAATTCCGTTAATTCGAGCAATGTTTTTTCGATTTGACCCGGTTTTAGTCCCTCATCTTGTTTTGTCATTTGGTTTTAAGGTTTAAGTTTTAAAAGTTGCCAAAGCATTATATCGGATTTTTGTTCAATTAAAAACTCCCGTCTTTTTCAGATGTGTTTTTTAGCGAATTCAAAAGAAGGGGATTACATGCTTCCTTTTTTTTTGGAGCGATGATCGAGGCTGATTTTGCCGATGGGCGTTTTTTTTAACCAAAGAGCGGCAAAGATATAAATAAAATTATCCCCGATTGCTCCTGTCATTTCCGTATTACCTGTTGCGACCAAACCGATGGCAAACAGGGCAAATAAAAATCCCGATAGAATCGAAGCGAATCGAGTGAATAACCCCAGTAAAATCAGAGTTCCCAATATCAATTCCAGCCATGGCACTATAAACAAAAATCCCGTTACAAGCCCCGTGGGTATGACGGACTTTTCAAATAAGGGTGATGTGTTCTGCACAAAGGTGCTCACACCCATCATGAGTTTTCCTATCGCCATAAAAAGGAGCATGCCTCCCAGGGAGAGACGAAGGATGTAATTGGTATAAGCGGATTGGCAACATGTTTTATGATTATCCATTGTAATGGGGGATTAAAAAATAAATGAGAATTTTAAATAATACCCCGATCTTTTTTCGGAGTCATGTCATCTGTGCTACACATTTTTAGAATAAATTCCCCATTGGAGGTGCTTCTACATCCTCATCGTAGATTACAAGAGGGATGATTTCGCGTTCATTGAGTGCGTTTAAATCGTTGTGATATAAAAAACTCATCGCTTCGTTATCTACATTGATGCATCCCCTTGAACCTTTTTGCGCTGTATGAATTAAAATATCGGCTCCCATCAAACTATGGGGGTGGGGAATTAGCCTACCGTTTTGCGTGCGGATTGTGGGGATATTGTTGTAACCGGAAGTTCCCATTTTTCCTTCTAAAAAATAAGGCAGAGCGTCGTGGGGCATGGGGTAGCTGATTTTATACACTCCAAATGGTTCACCAAATTGATCGCGTCCATTCATCCCGCTTTTGGCAGTTCGGTAAATATAGCGGACGATATTTCCCCCAACGGTTTTCATGTCTCCGTATTTACTTTTAGGACCTTCTTCGGGGTAGGTCACATCGTATTCGTACTGAAAAATGTACTCATCGCTTTTTTTGCGATAAGTTTCCAGGCGCCCCTTTGCCCCTTTTAATTTTACCAATTTGACCGCATAACGGTGAGGCATCTCCAGAATGCCATAACTATCCACAATCGTTGTTTTTTTATTCTTTTGAATGGTTTTCATCGTTTTCCCCCCTCCTTCCATCCATTTTACCCAGTAGTTTTGGTTTCCGGCACTGAATTCTGTCCATGATTCTCCATTTTTCGTCATGATTTCTTCGGGCTTAATGCGCATTCCTTCATACAAAATAAAGTTGGCTCTTGCCCCTTCTTCAGGCTCAGTGTAAACCTGTAAATTTTTTGTCATGATTTCTACTTCACTCGTATCCCCGAGGGCTGCCGGAGCGTAGGGGGTTTGGCTGATGAATAATCCGGTAATCATGATTTTTAGAATGGTCTTTCTAATAATTTTGCGCATAAAAAAAGGCCGAATTAATAAAAGGAGGTTATTTTAATCATAAATTCGAATAATGTCAATAGTTTGTTTTCTAAATTATTCCCTGTTTTTTAACAGGGCTTTTTGGAATTACGGCTTTTCTTTAAGAAGGGAATGGGTTATTAAAAGTGACGCAAACCATTTTTAAACACCACATTCCCATTGAATAAATATATACAAGACTGCATAAGAAACAACTTGAGATGTATTATCAGAGGCCTGACACGCCCTCAGCCAAAAGCAATAAGCGAAATACTAAGAGGGTTATTTGTCAAAGAACTTCTGTATTACGACACTTGATCCAAAGCGAAACAATGATAGCAAAAAACACCGGAGAAAAACGCAGGTGTTTTTGAAAATAGGAGCACCACCAAAAGGGGTCCCCACAAAATGGGAAGCGAAGCGTATTTTGTGGGGAAGGGCCCCTAAATCGTGAGGATATAGCAAAAAACACCGGAGAAAAACGCAGGTGTTTTTGAAAATAGGAGCACGATTTAGGGTGGTGGAGCCTAAGGGAGTCGAACCCTTGACCTCCGCGGTGCAAACGCGGCGCTCTAGCCAACTGAGCTAAGGCCCCATGAGTGAGGACTGAAAAGACGAAACGAGTGGTTTGGCCGCCACTCATGTTGAGCGTGGTCGAAACATCTGCTAAGGCCCCATGAGTGAGGACTGAAAAGACGAAACGAGTGGTTTGGCCGCCACTCACACTATTCCAAAAAATAAGAACGACACGATATTATCGAAGCGGAGGGGTGAAGTCAATAAAAAAAGGATCTTGATTTTTTTTTAAAAAAATGTTATAATTGCAATATATTCAAAAATAAACATGCAAAATCTAGGAGTAAAACTCAACGCGCTGACGAAATTGAAATTGTATCGGGTCATCAAAGACTCTATTTTTCGTCAAATGGATACGGATGCGATTACTCCCGAGAGGGCGGATGAGATTTTTGGATATGTGAAAGACAATATCATCGTCATCGAAACCCCTGAAGCGGCCAAAAATTTTTATATTCGTGTGGCTGAAAAATTTCCGGATGAGCTTTCCGGTGTCAAGCAGCGTCTGGAGCTTCAGGAGCAGGAAAAAATCGATCAGTTGCTAATGACCCTTCTCAATCATTTGCTCGAAAAAAACGACTTTGATTTGGCGGAACGTATTATGCAGGAAATCGAAGAAGTTCAAAGTAAGCAAAAACCTCTTGAGGCGCTGGAGCGGAAGTACCCTGAAGAATTTGCACAATCTGTTGAAGAAATGGTTCAGGAGACTTGATTTTTTGATTAAAATTTGCTATAATAATTAGATTTATATTTTAATAAAGTTTTAAAATCATGGCTGATGTTCCTAAAAACCAAGTTGATCATTCCGGTGAAGTGGTAGCTCTTGCTCCGAAAGCAGGAGATTCTTCCATTACTCCCAAAGAAGGGGTTCTCTCAGCATATGATCAGAATATGGAAGATCTGCGTCGGCATGAGCCCATTAGTCCTCCAGGGAAATCGCCTGCCGATGAAGTTCGCGCTGATTATGAAAATGACTTAGAGGAAAAAGTGACTACTTTTCAGGCTGAAAAAATGGATGTTGCTACTATAAAAGGTATTTTTGAAACTCGGGGGGCTCTTGACGCGTTCTTGAACCATTATCCTCTTAAAGGTGAGGTCGTACCGGTTTTGAAGGTGATGTACAAGCGCCTTGCGGAGGCTGGTGAACATGATGTATTGAAGTCGGTTATTGAAGGTAACGCTGAGGTGAATCGGGAACAGGTTGCCAGTTTGGCTTTGCATTATGTTGAGGCTGATTTTGATTTCTTCAGTTCTTTTATAAAAGCTTCCAACCCTGCCGTAAAAGATGCGGCTGAAACGAGACTTCTTTATAGGGATGGATTTGCGAGAAGGTAAATTTATTTATTTTACAATTTTTTAATTCTTAAAACAAAATTTAATATGTCAGAAGCGGAACAAACAACGCTACCTATCGAAACCTCCATAGTCGATGGATCTACTGCGAATCCAAGCGTAAGCGCTAAATCGGCAGTGAAGAGAGGATATTCACTTTTAGATCATGCTATTGCCGCTGTTGATGCCGGTTTGAAGGCAGGGGATCTTGACGGGTTTTTAGGAAAAACAAAGCCATCTACTCCTGAAGATTTGCAGGCGGCTCGCGTTGCTGCGGGAGCTGTGGGAAGACAGTTGGACGATGCCGGTCTTGCTACGCTATTGCAAGATCCAAAATTAAAGCCTGCAGTTGGCAATGCGCAACATAATTTATCCGACCGTTAACCGGAATTTAAAAACCGCTTTTAACCCTTAATAATACAAAAATAATATGTTCGAATCATGCAATACTCCACCTATTGAAACTCCCAAGGTTGGTGCATCTCCTGTTGATGCAGGTGCAGATGTCGCTAAAAGTGATGTTCGCGATACCTACAAAGATCTTAAGGATTTAGATATCGGCGCGTTGGCACGGAAAGGTGCTGATCAAGCCGGTGATCTTGCTGAACGTGCCAATTCCAGTTATTTTAAGACTGAGGCTGTTTTTACAAAACGTTTTTTGGATAGAAATGATAAGAGCATTTATGGAGTTCTAGCTTCGTTGCAGTCCCCATCAATTAAACATTTAAGAAGAAAACCCCTATTGCTTACTCAAGCGGTTAGAACTCTTCAGGATGCACTTGACGTAAACGTGGATGGTAGATTTGGCCCTAAGACAATGAAAGCATGGCAAGCCATTCCTGGAGATAAATTGGTATGGATTAGTAAAAAATTACGTGGCGAATCTACAGAGACCACTGCCATTGCCGATGCTTTTCAAAAACGTCCGATTGTATTGGGCGATGTTATGGATGATACATATAAAAGTCCGAATTATATCGCTCGGTTAGAAGATATGCCTCAGCTTGAAATTCCTCGTATTGCCGGTCAGGGGTCTGGACGATTGTCCCATGAGGAGCTAGCTGTTCGACGTGCTCAGCTGGAAGCGGCACAGGCTGAGATGGATGCAGAAGTTGCCGAATTTTTGGAAGATCCAAAAAAGGTTGATCCATATACTCCTAAAAGAGAGGTGGCTGATCGATAACCATTATTTAAAAAAACCGCTCCTTTTTAGGAGCGGTTTTTTTGTTTTTTATAAATGTTTTTCTATGCCAAATAGGTGTAATAGCTCAGCGCGCCACCGGCTACGACAATGACCAAGCTCCAGAAGTAGAGCCAATTTAAGTTATTCATGGAGTTCATCATTTTTTTGATGACACTGCCCGGCAAAAGGAAGTAGCACACTCCTTTTACAAGGGCGAGCCAGCCACTGACGGTAACAATAAGCCACACGTTCCACCCCCAAACGTTGTACATGTTTACAATAATAAGGCCAAGGAGTAAGGCAATGTAGCCCCCTATAATAAGAATGATATGGTTTTTAGCCCATTCTTTAATCATTTTGTGCCATGTGTCGGCATAAAATAGCATGGATAACCCTACTATTAAGTAAAAAGGCCCCATGACGCCTGCAATGAGTGTTGCATTATTCATAATGATTTTATGTTTATTTTATAAAGTGATGCCATTTTATCAGAATTTTGTTGAAGATCGCAAGGTTTTTTCTGGTATAATCAGATCGCGCTGATCATTTTCTGCGTTTTACGGTTTAAAATAGAATCCTTCCATGCACATTATTATGGGCCTCATCACGGCTATTCTTAGTTTGTTATTACTCATCTATCGTGTGCAGGTGAGGCGTTTTATGGGGCAGATCGGTTGGGCGGAGCATTATTTTGGTCCCGGAGGGACCTATACGGCCTTACTTCTTTTTGGGATTTTCGGTTTCTTCTTTTCCCTGATGCTGATGACAGGAACTTTAGGCAATATTTTTGGTGGTTTTTTGGGTGTTTTTTTTAATTCTGTCAATTAATTCTTTGCCCCGTACCATACGGTACAGGGCAAATTAAAAGAAAAGTACTTTTTTTCTTGACTTTCCCTAAATTATAAATAAAATGATGAAGCTTTTTGATGATTTGTTGTATTGATTAACTGATTTTTTAGCCTTCAATCGTTCTTGGTTTTTACTCTTCTAATGTCTGTCCACGAATGATCTTACTCAATCCTTACGCCTACTCTTAAGTTTTTGTGAGTTTGACCTTGCTGAGAACTTGAGAGTGTGCGTAAGCCCACTCTTTTTTTCTTCTTGAAACGGGCTGTCACACTTGTTCCTTCACATCACAGCGTAAAAAATAATGCAATTCTAGAATCACTGTATGAATTATTGGTAATCAATTGCTAGTTAATTCATTCATTAAATTAGATATCAAGTTACACAAAGGCATATAATGGATGCCCTGACACTTTGTTCCGATGAAGGACGTGGTAAACTGCGATAAGCTTCGGCGAGCCGTTATGCAGGCATTGACCCGGAGATTTCCGAATGGGTGAACCCCCCCGATGTTATGATCGGGGACTCCCAACTGAATACATAGGTTGGGAAGAGGATACTTGGCGAACTGAAACATCTTAGTAGCCAAGGAAAAGAAATCAAATGAGATTCCCTTAGTAGTGGCGAGCGAACAGGGAGTAGCCCAAACTCCGATGTTTACATCGGAGGGTTGTAGGACTCTAACGTAGAGTTTGTCTTTATAATTGAAGGAACCTGGAAAGGACCACCATAGAGGGTAATAGTCCCGTAAGTTAAATAAAGGCAAAATCTTAAGATGTTCCTGAGTAGGGTCGGACACGTGAAATCCGGCCTGAATCCGGGAGGACCACCTTCCAAGGCTAAACAGACAAAGTGATCGATAGCGGACTAGTACCGTGAGGGAAAGGTGAAAAGTACCCCGGGTAGGGGGATGAAATAGTATCTGAAATTATATGCCTGCAAGGAGTGGGAGCCCGCCTCGGCGGGTGACCGCGTGCTTTTTGTAGAACGAGCCAACGAGTTAGCTGTATCTGGCAAGGCTAAGGGAGTTACACCCGGAGCCGTAGCGAAAGCGAGTGCGAATAGCGCGTTCTAGTAACTGCATTATGGTCGCCATTTTATATATAAGAACGATTTACGATTTTCGTTAATTATCGTTAATCAATGATCAAAATTTAGTATTTAAACGAATTATTATGAATTATAAAGATTTAAATGTATATCAACGGGCTTATAAAGTGGCCATTGATCTTCATCATTTTATTGATGAGAATTCTAAAATGGGTGTCAATCATTCGAAGGAACTTTACAACTCCTCTCGTGATATTCTCTGTAATATCGTCGAGGGATTCCGTCAGCGAACGACCAAAGCGAAGCGTTTTTTTAACTTCAAAGCTTTGGACGTCATTCGTCGGATTCAAATGGATTTAGATTTCCTTCATGACATCCAACTGATTTCAGACGATGACTATTCGTTGTTTTATAACGAATATGATGTCTGTGCTAAACAACTGTTCAAGTTGAACAATTCCATTCTCGAAAGAGAACGTGAAAAGCAAGTCGAAACGATGGTGACAGCACCGGCTGTTTCTGCGGCTTAGATTTTTTGGCGACCATAATGTAGTTACTAGTTAGTCAGGTGCACTAGACCCGAAACTGAGTGAGCTATCCATGGGCAGGTTGAAGCGTAGGTAAAACTACGTGGAGGACCGAACCCACTTGTGCTGCAAGACAAGGGGATGACCTGTGGATAGAGGTGAAATGCCAATCGAACTCAGAGATAGCTGGTTCTCCTCGAAATAGCTTTAGGGCTAGCCTCGAGTAAATGAGTGATGGAGGTAGAGCTCTGTCAAGGCTAGGGGGCGAAATAAGTCTACCAAACCTTAATAAACTTCGAATTCCGTCATTTCTTATCTCGGGAGTCAGACTGTGACAGCTAAGTGCCATAGTCAAAAGGGAAACAGCCCAGATCGTCTGCTAAGGTCCCTAATATAAGTTGAGTGGCAAAGGATGTGAGATTGCTGATACAACCAGGAGGTTGGCTTAGAAGCAGCCATTCCTTTAAAGAGTGCGTAATAGCTCACTGGTCTACCCTCACCTTCGGGTGGGGCGATCTTGCGCCGAAAATCCAACGGGGCTAAACTTTATAACCGAAGCAACGAGTGCATCGCTTTGAGCGATGTGCGGTAGAGGAGCATTCCTGTCAGCGTTGAAGTCGACTCGTAAGGGTCGGTGGAGCGTCAGGAAGAGAAAATGTTGGCATAAGTAACTTGAATGCCGGTGAAAAACCGGCACACCGAAAGCCCAAGGTTTCCCACGCAACGGTAATCGGCGTGGGGTTAGTCGGTCCTAAGGCGAGGCTGAAAAGCGTAGTCGATGGACAACAGGTTAATATTCCTGTACCAGTTTTATACCGTCCAAGCGAATTTTGGTGAATGCTTGATTGTTTTTCGTGAGACTTCGGTTTTGCGAACCACTTTTAGGACTAGCCAAGAGGAGTTAGCAATGGAGGGACGTGGCATGGTAGTTCGGGCCTACCCATTGAACATGGTAGGTGTAAGCGATTAGGGTCATATTCACGTAGGCAAATCCGCGTGAATTCGTACCTGAGGCGCGATGCAAAATACCCCGCGCAAGCGGGACGATTCGAATGATCTAAGCTGACTAGAAAATCTTCTAGCGAGGTATAAAACTGTCCGTACCGCAAACCAACGCTGGTGGGTAGGATGAGTATTCTAAGGTGATCGAGAAAACTAGTGTTAAGGAACTCGGCAAAATAGCGTCCGTAACTTCGGGATAAGGACTGCCTCGATGAATAATCGGGGCCGCAGCGAAAGACTCCAGGCGACTGTTTATCAAAAACACAGGTCTCTGCAAAACCGTAAGGTGATGTATAGGGGCTGATGCCTGCCCAGTGCCAGAAGGTTAAAAGGAGGGGTTTACGCTCCAAATTGAAGCCCTGGTGAACGGCGGCCGTAACTATAACGGTCCTAAGGTAGCGAAATTCCTTGTCGGGTAAGTTCCGACCCGCACGAATGGTACAACGGTCTGGAGACTGTCTCAACACTAGACTCGGTGAAATTGCAAAATCGGTAAAAATGCCGATTAACTACGGCAAGACGAAAAGACCCTATGAAGCTTTACTATAATTTGACATTGAAGCCGGAACTATTCTGTGTAGGATAGGTGGGAGACTATGAAGTCCCGACGCTAGTCGGGATGGAGTCATCCTTGAAATACCACCCCGAATAGTTTTTGCTTCTAACTTGTCCCGTTATCCGGGATGAGGACAGTGTTTGACGGGTAGTTTAACTGGGGCGGTTGCCTCCTAAATTGTAACGGAGGCGCGCAATGGTCCGCTAGGCCTGGATGGAAATCAGGCTGATAGTGTATTCGCATAAGCGGGCTTGACTGTGAGGGCTACAACCCGAGCAGGTGCGAAAGCAGGTGAAAGTGATCCGGCACCTTGTACTGAATTTTTTTCGGTACGACCACGTGGGTGGGGTGTCGCTCAACGGATAAAAGTTACTCTAGGGATAACAGGCTTATAGTGCCCAAGCGCCCACAGCGACGGCACTGTTTGGCACCTCGATGTCGGCTCATCGCATCCTGGGGGTGGAGAAGCTCCCAAGGGTATGGCTGTTCGCCATTTAAAGCGGTACGCGAGCTGGGTTCAGAACGTCGTGAGACAGTTTGGCCTCTATCTGTCGTAGTCGTAGGAAAATTGAGAGGATCTGCTCCTAGTACGAGAGGACCGGAGTGGACAAACCCCTGGTGTACCAGTTGTCGTGTCAACGGCATTGCTGGGTAGCTAAGTTTGGTCGTGATAACCGCTGAAAGCATCTAAGCGGGAAGCCGTGCTCAAGATTATTTTCCCCATTAGGCCTGAAGTAGACTACTTCTTTAATAGGCATCAAGTGTAAGCCCAGTAATGGGTTCAGCTGAGATGTACTAATCGGCCAATAGACTTTTTATCTAACTTAGTGGATTCTGCCTATTATCTTTCTTTGAAGGGCATTAGGCAGAGAATAAAGAATTGACTAGCAATTAATGCTAATAATCCGTTCATACAGATTTAAGAATCGCATATTTTTTACAAAAAATAAGGACATTGTCTTGGTGTCTTTGGAGAGTGGGGTACACCTGTTCTCATCTCGAACACAGCAGTTAAGCCACTCATCGCCGATGGTACTGCCCGTCATGCGGGTGGAAGAGTAGGTCGACGCCAAGACAATGTCCTTATTTTTGTGCCACGATACAAGAGAGTTTAAAAACTCTTTTTTTTCGTGTATAAAAATAATTTCAAGCGGGTGTTTTTAGTCAGCGGTTATCATTGTTTTTTGATCCAAATAAGCCTTTAGCCATAAGAACAAAACAACATTGAGCGCCACAAAAGGAATAGCGATTAGCGAGAAATGGTATTCAGTGAAAAAGACATACATGTAGTGGGAAACACCGATGATGGCAATCCGCAAATAATAGCCTATGAATTTAAAAATGGTTTCGTAAACGGTTTCGGCAAAGAAGGTTCCTATGTTGGCAATGCTTGATGCCGAGGTGAGTACGGTGTGGATGAGAATACCAAAAAGTGCTTTAAACGGTAAGATGCTTAATATTTCGTTTAAATTTCCCGTAGCGTGAACTAGGTAAGAGACCACTTCAAAATAAGTGAATCCCATTCCAATGAGTATGAAACTGGCAATGCGCAAATGTCTCACGTTATGATGAATGAGATCGTGAAATAGCTTGATGTGTTCTTCGCAGGCTAAGATAAAAAGCTCGATTCCAATGAATGCTAAAATGACCATGTAGAACCTTAAACTTGAAGCAAAATACTCCACCATAACAAAAGGGGTGGCCAGGAGGGCTCCGAACAAAAAAAGCCCGACTACCGTTTTTAAGGGTATTTTTTTGACTCGTGAAAGAAGGAGTATTAAGCCTATTAATACGAATGAAATGCTACAAATGAGCAAAAAGTGCATCATGATATTGGTTTTATTTTTTAAAGGTTTTTTCGGCGAGAACGCCGAAATGAGCCTATGATGCTTTTTGTCGATCGGGGATTATTCGCTTATGCAAATAGACCCTTTTTTGGGTTACTTCATGTTATGTTGATTATTTTTTAAAATCATATTGTGTTTTCGGATGAGTTTATTCTATAATAACATATTTAAAAATATATGTCAAATAAATCCATTTCTTTTTGGGGTTATTTTGATTGCGCTTTTGAAGGGGGATCGGTATTCTTGAATCTACTTTAGCTCTTAAATACTACAACTATGTACGCATTGAATCGTTCTCAAATCATTGGCTATTTAACCGAGGATCCAGAGGTTCGTCAAACGCCTTCCGGTCAAACCGTAGGGGATTTAAACGTGATGACCAAACAGATTTTTATTAACGCTTCCGGTCAAAAACAATCCGGCACGGCTTATCATAATGTTGTTGTTTGGCGTGGCCTTGCCGATATCGCTTCTCGTTTTTTAAAGAAGGGGAGTCAAGTTTTTATCGCCGGTCGCATTCAAACCGATGAATGGGAAGATCAAAATACCGGTCAAAAACGTTATAAAACACGCATTGTTGCCGATGACATGATTCTTTTGGATCCTAAAGTGCCACATTCACCTTTGTCTGCGGATTCCAAACTTGCAGGGGGATTGAATCAGGCTGAAATTATCGGAAATGTCACTCGTGATCCCGAACTTCGTCAGACTCCCAATGGGGACAGTGTGGTTTCCTTTGGGGTGGCGACCAATTACAGCTGGAAGGATCGTATGGGGCAACAGCAGGAAAAAACGGAATTTCACAATGTGGTCGCGTGGGGTGATCTGGCTCAGTCCATCAGCGATACTGTTAAAAAAGGTCGCAAGGTTTATATTGTCGGCCGTTTGCAAACCCGTAGCTGGGAAACACCGGATGGTGGCAAGCGTTATACCACGGAAATCGTTACCGATCGCGCTTTGGCTCTTGGGGTTCACGATGAAGAGTTGGGAACTCCAGAGATGGGGGCAAAAACCTCCGTCAGTTTTTCTGAGCCTGCTTCTGCTAAAAATGTGATCCCAGAAAATCCAACCGCAGTGCCGGCTATTAATTACGAATCAGAAATAAGGCCGGAAGATCTGCCTTTCTAAAAACAGGATCATCGATTATTATTAATCGTTTTACATAGCTCAATCCATCTTTTTAGTCCTACCGTTTTTGGACTTTTGACTTCGGGGGTTGGAAAGTTTTCGAAATGGTGATTCACAACTTTCCAGAAGTTTTGGGGAAGGGGGGTCGGGTTTTGGGTGATTTTCATGATGCAACTCATCACTTTCGGCTCCGGGTAAACAGAAGTAGGAGGTACATCGTTTACAATTTCGATTTCGCCATAACCTTGCGCCTGCAGGCTGACCCGATAACACCGCGGGGGTTGCCCCATTAATGTTTTTGCGTATTGTTTATCCGTAATAAATACCATTCCATACGGTTTGTGATCGATTTCACTCATAAAACGACGATATAGCTTTCCGGAAACGTGAAAGGGGATGTTGCCGACAAGCAAATAATCTTGTTCGGGCGGTTCGTATTCGAGAATGTCTTTTTGAATAACCCCAATGCTTTGATTGGGGCAAGCTTTTGTGTTCATTTTGTGTTCAATTTTTTTGTTCAAAATAGAGAGTAGATTTTCATCGATTTCCAGGCAGTCAATATCATCAAAATGTTCTGCTAGTTGTTCTGTAATATATCCCAGACCTCCGCCAATTTCGACTATTTTTGTGTTTGGTTTATAAATGCTTTTTATCGTTTTGATAAGTTCATCGATGATTTTTTCATCTGTTGTGAAAACCTGCCCATAATATTTACGTGGAATAATGTTATGGGTTTTTAGCTCATTTTCGCAGGTTTTTTGATCGTGTTTCATGATGTATTTATACTCTTATTTTCATTGATTTTTAAGTCATTTTTTGGTATAATGTAATGATTAAATAAATTCAATTGAAATTGGAAATTCGATATTTGAAATTTTAAATAAAAATTCATGTAACGAATTACTAATTACAAGTTTAAAATTTCTAACTTTAAAAAATGTTCGAAAAACTCGACCCCCAGGAACAGGAGTTGCTTCAGGCGCTTTATCATGCTCACAGGGAGCACGCCAGTTTGTACTTGGATTTACTCAGTGCTTTTCCTGATTATCATGCTTATGAATTGCGAGGGCTGGTAGATGCCCTTCGGCAACGTCATTTTTTGACCCCCCTTCATTTTCATACAGAGGAACATCTTTTATGTCGTATTTCCCAGAAGGGCATTGATGCGCTTCGGCAACGAGATTCTTTTTCAAAATATAAAAAAGCACTTGTTTATGCGGGTTTTTTTTGTTTGGTTCTGTTGCTGGGTTTGAGCATGATTCATTCATTGCCTTTTAATACGAACTCATTAAAAGGAGATGTTTCCGGCATTGAACCAAGTTCCAAGGCAAGAGCGATTTTAAGTAATTGGATTGAGGGTCAGGGGGGGGTTGATTGTTATACGTTTTCTCTACTTCGTGTGTTAGGAGAAAAAAGAACTTATCTTGTTGAGTGCAAAGAGGGGCGTATTGATGACTGTAAATACGATATTGTTTCTGTGGAGGTTAATGAAAAAACGGGTTACATTACTCATGTTGAGGTTCCATATTCTTAAAAATAGTGTTGTTTATGCTTTGTCGGTTGCTTGAGTTCACTGTACTATAGTTGGTATAGTCTTATTTGATGCAAAATTTACTTTTATTTCTTTTTGGGTTGATCCTCCTTTCACCTGTGAGTGGGGAATTATGGCGTCTTTCTGTTTTTTGGTTTGCTCTGCTCCCATCTGATTTACTAATTCCTATTTTTTTTGTGGTTTGGGTGATTTATAAATTAAAGCACGATCGTGTTATCCGTTTTGGAAAAATCGGTAAGACCATTCTTCTGTTTCTTTTTGTAATGTTCATCGGGTATTTCATCAATGTTTTTCGTTTTGACGGTCGTGAAATGATCATGGCCGCCAGTTATTTCGCGCGTTTTGTTCTATATATTGTTATGGCCTTTATCACGTTTGATCTTTTAAAGAATGATCGAAAAAAATATTTTTTGATGGTTGCTGTGGGGGCAATGATGTTTTCATTTTTTTTCATCAGCGTGCTTGGTTTTTTGCAGCTCCACTACTTTCCCAGCTTTCTGGATCTCGGAATGGACGCGCAGGGGTGGGATCCACATATCGGGAGGTTGCTTTCCACTTGGTTCGACCCCAATTTTGTGGGCGGATATCTGGCTTTTATGTTGAGTGTGGTTCTTGCTTTGGGACTTTATTTTTATGATTGCAAAAAACAATTGTATTCCTTTTTATTCGTTGTTTTGACACTCATAGGAATGGTGGCGCTCTATTACACGTTTTCACGTAGCGGATATCTTGCTTTCGCTTTTTCCGTTCTTGGATTGACCTTTTTTAAATCCCGCAAGCTGTTGATTGTTTTTATTCTGGTCGGCCTTCTTGGTATCGGTTTTTCTCCGCGAGTTCAGGAGCGGGTGGGAAATGCTGTTGATTCCGCAAAGGCGCTGATTGGTGTCGACTCCCAGCGTGCGCTTGACCCTACCGCCCGTTTACGTGTGGACAGTTGGAATAACGCCTTTGAAATCATTCACGATCATCCATGGATTGGTGTCGGTTACAGTCGCTATTCCCACGAAATCATCGCGCGCGGTCACGGGCTCGCTTCCGATCACAACGTTGGGGGTTCAGATAGTTCTTTGCTCACCTTATGGGCGACCACTGGTATTTTCGGCTTACTCACATATCTATTGATCGGTTTTGTGGCGATGATGGTTGCCGTTCGGCGAATAAGCCAAAAAAAAGATTTTAAAAGTTATCTTAATGTGGGTTTGCTAGCTGCTTTTTTTGGCATTATGATTCATTCCGTTTTTGTGAATTCGCTTCTTTATCCTCTTTTGATGGTTTATCTGTGGACAGGATTGGGGATGATGGATGAGGGATAAAGAGTATAAGGATTATTATATGGGATTAAAATTCCATATCTTCAACGCTACCATGCATAGTGGTGATTCTTATCCTTTTTACCGCCCATTTTTGCCTTGATGCAAAAAATAGTAGGGTAACCCTCACTGTCATTTAAAACCGCTTGCAGTTTTTCATGCCGGTGTCTTTCATTGCAGTTGGCTTTGCCTCCTTTCATTTCAGACCGGTTTGCCGGCATCTGCTCCGGTGGAGCCCGCCTTCCAAAATCTTGTACGGTGGACAGGCCGAAAAAAATCAAGGCCTTGTGTCGAATCGCCCGTCAACTTTAATCTCTGTTCGCCGGGATTGTCGAACATGATTTTATGTTCAGTATTGTGCTTCACTTTTTTACAAATCGCCGGGGGCTGCTCCCGCCTACTGGCAGGCAGGCGCTCCCAAAGGGGCCCATTTGAGGCCGGCACTTGGCCTTCTTGTCCTCCTTTTTTTGGATGGAAACATAACAGAACCACTACCGGTAGGTTTAACCCCCTGACATCTCCCTTGTCCCCGCGGCTACGCTCGGGACAGGCAGGGGGATTTTGGTTATGTCATTACCAAACCCCCTTGATAAATGGGGTGCAGGGGGATTAAATATCTCTTTGATCCGCTTTACTCCGTTGATTTTTTGGATGACTTCTTTTGTTCCCAATGGCACTTCTTTTTTCCAATCATCATCTGTTTTTATTTTTGTTCGTATCTGTGTGGCGGAGAGAGAGAGTTCTATTTTTGGAGTGATGATTTTTACGTGATCGTGTTTTTCAAAAAGTTCTCTCACGATGTCTGAGCCGGTGAATAGGATCTCAAAATCTCCGGTGAGCGCGCGTACATGTGCCGGCCATACGGGAAAGTCATTGATATCCGGGATGAAAGTCATGTCAAACTGATCTTCTGTTATGCCACTTTGCAGGAGCGAACTATGAATCATTTCTTTGCGTTCCTGAGCACTGAAAGGGTTTTCTTTTGTATGGCTGTATTGTGCGCTTCCGATGCCGATATGCAACAAATCAACATGCTGAATCGCTTGTCTAATGGCGGAGAGGTGACCGTTATGAAAAGGTTGAAATCGGCCGATGAATAATCCTAATTTCTTTTTCATGACACCATTAAATCACACTATCACGAGATCGGCTATCGCTAGATCAGTTATCATTAAATCAATTGTCACGAGATCAATTGTCAATGATCATTGATCTTTGGTTTCATAAACACTGATCTTGTGATTTCATGAACACTGATTTCATCACCTTGTGATTTCATGATTTCTGTTTTACTTTCGAATGATCAACGGGAGTTGCATATTTTGGATTTCCACCACTTTCACTCCGGCGATCAGAGGATCCCGATTGGCTTTGATGGCTTCGATCATCAAAGAGAGACGTGGCTGAAAAAAGACGTAATATTCTTTCAGTCGGTTGTACGCTCCTATTTTGGCTTTCACTTCCACATTGTTTTCCTGCAGGCCGATGAATTCTCCCAAACTCTTTTCCGCATCCGGGCCGTTGAACATTTGCAGGTGGTCAAAAAAAGCGCCTTCGTTGAGTTTAATCTGTGTTTCTTGCGCGTTGAAATTGGCGGTGAGGAAATTGATTTTTCCATTCAAGTCGCCGATGC
>PFOK01000050.1:16882-24807 GCA_002792495.1 Candidatus Peregrinibacteria bacterium CG_4_10_14_0_2_um_filter_43_11
GGTTTTGTCCACAAGTACTGTGAGCAGATTCAAGTACCCCTCCAAGCTGTCGGCGCGATTCGCGGATTGATTGAGATAGGCAAAAATATCCACGGAAAGCGCGTTATTGATTTGGCTTAAGATTTTCGCGTCATTTTGGAGTGTGGAATTCACATCAATGCTTTTTTCGCCGATGTAATAGGTTGCGATTAGGCTTTTTTGGAGCACTCTTGCCTGTTTTTGGCTCAATGCCGTCATGAACTGCCCTGTGCTTATTTCCTGAGAGGCTTCCACGGTTTTTTTGATGTTTTTTCCCAATGTTTCGTTTTCTTCCTTTCTTACAACCTCTTGACCGATAAAATGAGTGACGGTGACTCCGGTAAGCCCTCCGGCGGAGGGAATTTGAGTCAGTAAATTTCGGTATTCTTGGTTGGCTTGTTCTTCTATTTTTAAACCACTGATCATTCCGGTTTTAAATCCATGTGTTTGGATCGGATCCGGGAGTTTCGGTTTTTCAACCGGTTTTATCACCACTGTTTCTTTCGGTTTTGGTTCCGGGGTCAATGCCGTTAAAATCGCTCCCCAATTGGCATAAATCACAAACGTGAACATGACGATCAAAAATGTGGCCACAAATAGTGGCCATACCTTTTCCTTTGGCGGCATGTGCTCCAAAAGTTCCTTCAATCTCAAATGCCTTTTTTGGTGTTCGTTGGCGTGCCGGCGAATGTATTCTTTGCGTTTTTGCATTATTCGGATTATCGATTAAAATTCCGCTGAAATATAATCATTAAATTATATCATAAAATGTGCTAAAATGCCATTGTTTTTACTATCAACACGTTTGTTTATGCGGATTGGCATTGATGCCCGGATGTACGGGGCGAATTTTACGGGAATCGGGCGTTGCACGTATGAGCTCATCAAACGGCTTGCCACTACGGATCACGAGCATGAGTATGTTATTTTCATGCGTCGGGAGGGGTTTGATCGCTTCACGCCTCCCGATGGGCGTTTTACCAAAGTGTTGGCCGATTATCCCCATTATTCTTCGGGGGAACAATTCGGTTTTTTGAGGTTGCTTTATCGACATCGGCTCGATTTGATTCATTTCACCCATTTTAATGCCCCTATTTTTTACCGTAAACCTTATGTGGTCACCATTCACGATTTGACCCTTTCTTTTTATCCCGGTAAAAAGATGAATCACTTTCTTTATCGCATGGCTTATCATCTGGTGATACGGAGTGTGACCCGTAACGCGAAGCGCATTATCGCCGTTTCCCGCAATACCAAAAAGGATCTTGAGCGGGTTTTACATGTGCCTTCCGATAAAATCGAAGTGATTTATAATGGTGTCGATCATCACGATGATTCCATTACGCCTTCTTCCCATTCAGATTTGTTTAAGAAACTGCATCTTGGGCGTCCTTATTTTTTGTATACCGGAGTGTGGCGTGATCATAAAAATGTGGTGGGCATGATTAAGGCGTTTCACACATTCAACCAGGCTCATGATCATGCTTACGACTTGGTGATCACTGGACGTCCGCATCCCGCTTATCGCGAAATTCCGGACACTGTTAAGGCGTTTGGCCTAACGTCTCATGTTCATTTGACAGGGCTGGTGGATGAAGCGGATCTGATCGCTCTTTATAAAAACGCACTTTCTTATGTTTTCCCTTCTTTTTACGAAGGATTCGGTTTTCCTCCGCTTGAGGCGATGTATTATGGCACTCCTGTGATCGCTGCCAATGTTTCGGCGATTCCCGAAGTCTGTGGTCCGGATGCCACATTGTATTTTGACCCGCGATCCGAGTCCGAAATGGCGGAAGCCATGCATTCTGTCGCGACCGATATTCCTTTGCGTCAGCGTTTGATCGACGCCGGTTTTAAACGGGTCCAGCAATTCAAGTGGGATGACTCGACAAAAAAGACATTGAAGGTGTATAATTCAGTTCTTAAAAAAGGATTTTTTTAATGTCTTTGAATGGAACGATTGATCGACATCGCCAAAAAACGTTTGAATCAACACCGGTTGGGGGAGTCTGCTCAGGCCGCGGATGTGTTGTTTGCCGCCGCCGCGTTTTTGAAAAACCGTTTTTCCATAGAAACGGATTCAGTTCGTCCCGTTCAGCTTAGCAACACGATTTTATGGCTTTCCGTTAAGCACGCCGGTTGGGCACAGGAAGTTCACGGCATTGCCGACGAGCTTCTCACACAGTTACAATCCCGTTATGGAAAAAAGATTATTACCGGAATTCGCACAAAATATTTGACAAGCGCTTAGAAGTTTATTAGACTGGCTAGCGCTACGATAAAAAAGCTTTCGTATTTTACTTTATTCTTTCACTTTCTGAACTTTCGTGCTAAAAATTCGTTTACAGCGTATCGGACGTAAAAATAGGCCTACTTACCGCGTTGTTGTTGCCGAACACCGTCGAGCGGTTAAGGGGTCTTTTATTGAGCGTTTGGGACGTTATGATCCTTTGATCACCCCAAAAGTTTTCGAAATCGATACCGACAAAGTCATGGAATGGATCAAAAAAGGCGCTCAGCCTTCTAATACCGTTGCCCGTTTGTTAAAAGGAAGTGGTGTAGAGGGAATGGACGCTTACATTGTTCCTATGGCGGATCGCAAAGAAAAGAATCCAAAAGAAAAGGCTGCTCCTGCCGCTTCTGCTCTGAAGACGGAGGCAGAGCCTGCTGAAGTAAAAGAAGAGGCACCTAAAGAAGAGGCTCCCGTAGAGCCTGTCGTGGAAGCTCCAGTGGAAGAAGCTCCAGTGGAAGAAGCTCCAGCGGAAGAAGCTCCAGAGAGTCCTGTTGAAGAAAAATCGGCAGAATAATTTAAAAATCCTTTTTAACTCCTAATTTTTTTACTATGACTGATGATATCTCCAGTGGTCCTGATAGGGATTTTGTTGAGTACGTTGTTAAGTCCATTGTTACTCAGCCTGAAAAAGTGATGGTAACCCGTACCGTTGATGATATGGGTGTGCTTTTAACCTTACAAGTTGCCAAAGAAGACATGGGAAAAGTGATCGGAAAAGGAGGTCAAACCGCTAAATCCATTCGTATCCTTCTCCGTGTTATCGGTTCTAAAACCAATACCCGCGTGAACATGAAAATTGTTGAACCGGAAGGAGGTGAGGTTGCAGGAGGAGAAATTCCTGATGATGATACCGTTGAAGAAAAGAGTATCATGGATGAGGATTTGGAAGTTTAATCCACTGCCTTCCCGCTGTTATTTTTCTAAACTCATTTTTTGCCGATGAATGGAGCCTTGATGGTCACCACTCAGTTTGATATCGTTGATATTGCTAATTTGGCGGTCGCTATTGCTATAGTGCTCGCTGGCGTGCTTTCCGTTTTTTATATTTTTGTAGGGGGCATTTCATTCATTCTTTCCGGCGGACAGGAGGATAAAATCAAGCAGGCAGTTCACACCATTCGTTACGCGATTATCGGATTGATCGTCACGATTTTTTCCGTAACCATCATCAAAATTTTGGGGTTGGTCTTTGGGTTCGACCTTTTGAGCTTGATCACGTGGCAAAAAATCTCGTTTTTGATGAGTGATTTGATCGATAAAATTGTGACTGGTTCTTCCTCCGGTAGTTCCGGAGGTCTTCCGGGACCGGGATCTTTACGATAGTGTTTTATTCAGTGCTACATGCCCGTGCGGAACGGTCATACAGTTCACAGTACTACAGTTCATAATGCGTGGTTCGCAGTCCTACATTTGTTAAAAAAGCTCCCGTATTTCATTCTGGGGGCTTCGTTTTTTTCTGTTTCCATTAGTCCATCGCGGACATGGCGATGTTTTTCCAGTCGTAAGGAAAGCGGAAGTTTTCCATAGTTCGTATGAATGCGGCGAAGAAGCCCCATGGACTTCCTTTGTCGTATACAAACGCGGTTCCTTTTTCCCGGATTGGGTTGTAATCTTCGGCAAAACCGGCTGGAGGCATGATGGGAATCACTCCGTACGCCATTCCGTTTTTAGCTTCCTTTAAGCAATCCGAGCTGTCCGAAGACACCAGCATCATGTCGCAGGCGGCGTAGATTTTTCGTTTATTTTCCTCATCATTTCCCATGATCGCGATTTTTTGAGGATGGGCTTCTGCTAAATCCGTGAAATATTTTTGGTATTTTTCCGTTCCGATTCCGTTCACCACAATCTGCACGGGTTGTTCCAAAATGCCATTCATCACATCCTGAATCATGTTCACATTGTTGTTGTCGATCAAAGGATAGGTGATGCACAAAAGCGGCACCTTTTTGTTGTAAGGCAAATCAACATCCTTACAAAAAGCGCTTTTGTTCTGTTCTTTATTCTGAATCGTCTTTTTGCTATATTTCTGGTAAATTTTGTTGTCGTACGCTGGTGTGAATTTACTTTCGGACATATAAGTTGTATTAATCTTCAAATTCTCCTCCTGTTTGTTTCCAAATTAATCTCACTATTATAGCATGTTTTTTTTTAAAATAAAAGGGTAAAATGCTAGACGAACCTATAAAATAATGGAAAATAAACAAACTTTGAACACAGTTTCAAAAACATTTCCGGATGAAAAACGTCTGGTCGTTATTGATGGGAATCACTTGATTCATCGGGCTTTTCACGCGATCCAGTCCGAGCTCAGAACATCCAGCGGGGAGCAGACCAATGCGGTTTATGGTTTTGCCAGTATGCTTCTGAATATCATCGATGCGGAGCGTCCGGATTATTTTGTGATGACCTTTGACGAACGTGCTCCCACCTTTCGTCACGACGAACACGAGGGTTACAAGGCCACTCGCGCCAAAACCCCCGACGCTCTTTACGCCCAGATTCCCCGTATTCGTGAAATGGTCACCATCGCTCGCATTCCTATGTTTTCTCAGGAGGGATTTGAGGCGGATGACATGATGGGGACCTTGGCCAAAAAAGCCGCTGAAAAAGGGATCACCACCTTTATTATTACCGGCGATATGGATGCTCTTCAGCTCATCACTCCTCATGTTTATGTGGTTTTTCCGCATAAAGGTTATCGCGAACCTCTGGTGTACGATGCCGAGAAGGTTTTCGAAAAATATCACATTCATCCCAATCAGGTTGTCGATTATAAGGCCTTGATGGGCGATAATTCGGATAATATTAAAGGAGTGGAGGGCATTGGCCCCAAATACGCGGTGGATTTGCTTACGGCGTATAAAACGCTCGACGGCATTTATGAGCATGTGAACGAAATCGCTTCGGAAAAAATCCGTAGCAGGCTAATTGCGGGGAAAGAAGACGCGTATTTTGCCCAACGACTCGCCCGTATTGTTACCGATGTTCCCTGCGACTTTTTGCCCCAAAAGGCCACCCTTGCCTCCATCGACTTCAATGCCCTGGGTCGCTTTTTTGAAAAAATGGAAATGCGCAGCTTAGAAAGACGTCTCAAAAAAGTCATTCCGCAAAACCTGCTTGTTTCTGAAGCGCAGATGAGTTTGTTTTGATTGTGTGGGAAGGTATAAAAAAAGATATAAAAAATCATTACTTACATCAGAAACATGAAAACGTATTCCAAAAAACTAATCAATAAAGCAGGAGAAATATTAATTCTCAAGAGAAGTGTCACTCGTGATAAGCGAATAGAATTGTTTTTAGAATCATTCAACATACTCAATTTTTTTAGGTCAAGGCACAGCTTTCCACTTAACATTATTCAAAACGGGCTAAGACGCTTTGCATGCGGAATTGATAAGCAAGCAGTTATATCCCAAAGATTAAAAAGGGCACCCTCAGTAATAAATAAGCTAAAAAGATATCCTACAATGAGCTTGATAAGGATGCAGGATATCGCAGGATGTAGAGCAGTTTTAAAGAATATTGAACAGGTTAAAAAATGTGCCAAAAAATTAAAAGAAAGTAGAATGCGACACATTCTAAAGCGTGAAGACGATTATATCCTCAGCCCAAAGTCATCAGGATATAGAAGTTATCACTTAGTGTATGAGTATGTAAGCGATAGGAATACTACTTACAATGGATTAAGGATTGAAATTCAATTACGTACTAAGTTACAACATTCTTGGGCAACAGCCGTTGAAACAATTGGCACCTTTCTGAAATCTTCCTTGAAATCAAGTGAGGGGTCTGATGAGTGGCTTTATTTTTTTAGTTTAGTAAGCGCAATTTTTGCAGATAAAGAAAAAAGCCCTCTATCTAGGGATATCAAAATGGAAAAAAAAGAGCTATTGGAAAAAATTAAACAACTCAGTAAGAAATTAGAAGTCGAAGAAAAATTGAACATGTATAGGACGATGTTGAAAGTTACAAGGGATAGCATGTCTAAAAAAATGAAGTATGTATTATTAGCATTGGATATCAACGCTAGAAAATTAACGTTGACTGGTTTTCTAGACAAAGATAAGGCAAATAAAGAGTATCTTGAGCACGAAAAAAAATATGCCGATAATTCAATGATTGATATCGTTCTCGTATCGACAGAATCGATAAGAACACTCGCACTTGCCTATCCTAACTACTTCTTGGATACAGGATACTTTCTTGAGCAACTGAAAGAGATATGTGAGTAATGGAATCTTAATAATAGTATGTGTATATAGGGCTTCATCCTCAAGGGTTATTTCGCCCATATTCAATGCTGGCTTAGCACTTTTGTGCCAAGATTCTACTGTTGCCAAATGTTGTAAGAAATATTAGGTTAGGTTAATAAAAATAAAAAAATTACAATAAAATTTATATTTACAATATATAGGTAAATACTGTATAATTATTGTATATTCACTAAAAAGTATATTAATTTTTACATGAAAACATACATAAATAATATTAATGGAAAAGATTATCTATATGCCTATGACAATATTTTCATAGCAAAAGGTAAAACGATTCAAAAGAACAAGTCTCTTGGGCGTGTAGATTCACTGGCCGATATTTCCGCCAGAAAACGTGATTTTTCCATATATTTGATGAAAGAAGAGGAAAAATTAAGAACTGAATATTGGTCAAAGCATACTAATGATGATTTTTCAAAATATGTTTCCATTAAAAAAATAGAGAATGCCAGGACTGAATTATACAGGGCAAAAGAAGAGATGGGATCCATGGCGACAGCGGCAATGGAAACCGCGTTTTTGGTAGATTTTATCTATAATTCCAACAAAATAGAGGGCAGTAAAATACCACGTGAGAATGTTGAAAAACAAGTTAGAGAGGGGGGTCGACCAAAAAATGATGAAGTGGGAAACACGCTAAGGGCAGTTTATTACGTCAATAACAAGTTCAGTTTCAGTATTAACGGAATCAATAAATTGCATTCTATTTTACTGGCACATGAACCCGATAAACTTGGATTGCGTAAAGAGAAGGTGGTGGCTGGAGACGAAGAGGTCGCTCGTTGGGAGGATATTAAACCAAAGCTCAAGGCTTTAATGGAATGGTTTGCGGTAGCTAATAAAACCTGGTATCCGCCGGAACTTACTTTCACTTTTTACTATAAACTTGAAAGAATACATCCTTTTGTTGATGGAAATGGAAGGGTCGGAAGATTAATTATGAATAGAATCCTAAAGGATCACCGTTATCACCCAATGATTATCTGGAACAAAAGAAGGCAAGCTCACATGACTGCCTTCAAAAGCTTCGGAAAGGGGCAGAATGAAAAATACTTCAAATTTATGGCTGAACAATTCACAAAAACACACGAAATATACTTAGAAAAAATTCAAAAAGCATTCGATTTGGAATCTCAAATGAAATACTTTTTAGAGCCTTCGGAGTACAATCTAACCTAATACAATTTACGCGGACTAATTAAGATTCACTCGTTAAATAAAATTATTTTTTACAATTAAATGATGAATGAAAAAATAGTGATACTAATTTGCAATAAGAAACGAATAAATAGAGTCTGCAATCCATCCCCATTTTGTAATCGACTGAATAGTTTTCGGGC
>PFOK01000099.1 GCA_002792495.1 Candidatus Peregrinibacteria bacterium CG_4_10_14_0_2_um_filter_43_11
CGGGTGAGATTCCGTGTTTACCACGGAATGACGAAAGGGCGAATGGAATGGCGGGGTTATGCCGTTTTATGTTGTTTTAGTTATAGGTCAATGCCATCTTGTTTTAGGCGGTTGATTTTTTCACCGGCGCCTAGCGCGAATCCCCCCAATCGTCCGTCGGAGTGAACTATTTTGTGGCAAGGGTACTTATCCGGTTCCGGGTTTTTATTCAGTAATTGTCCGATATACCGATATCCTTTTGTTCCCATAACATCCGCGATCGCTTTGTAAGTCGTCACCTTGCCCTTAGGGATTTTTAAAAGAAGCTGTTGAAGTTTTTGAAGGTCGGTTTTCATGACTTCATTATATCAAAATACGCATCCCATTTTTACGAGCGACCTTGCCATGACCCTATTTTTTAGTTAAGCTTTAATTAATTTATTGGTTTATTGAGCTTCGCTTTTATTTATTAATTTATTCGATTGGAATAAGACAATAAATTAATAAACCGATAAAATAATAAATTAATTCAATCCACATGAGTATCATCAGGCACATTCATGCGCGGGAAGTACTCGATTCCCGAGGGAATCCTACCGTTGAAGTCGAAGTGGCAACCGAAAATCATTTTGCTTCCGCTATTGTGCCCAGTGGCGCCTCCACAGGGATCCACGAAGCGGTGGAATTACGGGATGGGGACAAGGCGCGTTATGGAGGAAAAGGGGTTTTAAAAGCCGTTGAAAACGTGAACACAAAAATGGTGAAAGAATTCACAGACCGGGATTGCCGTAATCAACGTGAAATTGATCAACGCCTTATCGAAATGGATGGAACCTCCAACAAAGGAAATTTTGGCGCCAACGCGATTCTTGGTTTTTCCCTCGCGGTTTCCAAAGTCGCGGCAATGGAAGAAAGCATTCCTTATTACGAATACCTTGCGAATTTTGGGAACGCGCCAAAACCGTATTTGCTTCCCACCCCCATGATGAATGTGCTCAATGGAGGGAAGCACGCCCTGCGTTCGACCGATTTTCAGGAGTTCATGATCATGCCGATTGGCGCACCGACTTTTAAAGAAGCCCTGCGATACGGTGCAGAAACCTTTCACGCGCTTCAAAAAATCATTGATGAACGCGGTTTTTCCACTGCGGTGGGCGATGAAGGCGGGTTTGCGCTCAGTTTGGAAAAAAACGAAAGTGCTTTGGAATTGATCTCCGAAGCCATTGAAAAAGCGGGTTACAAAGTGGGGGAAGACATCGCTTTTGCCATGGATCCTGCTGCCTCGGAATTTTATGAGGATGGAAAATACAATTTAAAAACGGAGGGACGAAAACTCACTGCGGAAGAAATGGTCGATTATTATGCCGATCTCGTTGCCCGCTACCCCATCATTTCTATCGAAGACGGTTTAAGCGAAGATGATTGGGAGGGGTGGAGGAAATTAACTGAAAGAATAGGCGACAAAGTCCAAATCGTAGGCGACGATCTGCTCGTCACTAACATTCAGCGCCTCAAAAAGGCGATCGACGGCAAAAACGCGAATTCAATTCTGATCAAACTCAATCAAATCGGCACGCTCACAGAAACCATCGATGCCATTGCCATGGCGCATGCGGGCGGATTTACAGCCGTGGTTTCTCATCGTAGTGGCGAAACGGAAGACACGGCCATCGCCGACCTTGCTGTTGCCATGGTAACAGGGCAAATCAAAACGGGTTCGCTTTGCCGAACAGATCGTATCGCGAAATACAATAAATTGCTTCGTATCGAAGAGCAGCTTGGGAAGAAGGCCAAATATCGCGGTACGATTCATGAAAAGTTTCTTATCGATTAATCCGCTTTTTTATGAAAGTAAAAAGACGTTTTGTAGCCCCCCTGATCTTCATCTTGTGTGTCACATTGCTTGTGGTTTACGGTCAATTCGGATCATCAGGAAAGGTCATCCGGAAATTCAAAGAGAGAATCACCGAAATACAATCGGTTGAAGCGAGCGTAGTAGTCGACATGTGGGGGGTAAACGGTGACGACACGCTTCATTTAAACGCGGATCTTGATCTTGCATTGAGTCACCCTTTTTACGGACAAAAAAAAATGAACGTCATCGCCCGAATAAAGGGGGAGACAGATAAAAACGATCAGAATCTGGACGGCGAAGCGGTCGCGGAATTACGCATGATTGACGATCATTTTTTTATAAAACTTGATCAATTGAATTTTGACGACCCGGGGCTCGAGAATTTCAAGATCTTCTTGGAAGGATATTATGGCCGATGGCTGGAGTTGACGCGGGATTTTGTCTCGAGACATATTTATTTAAAAAAACAAAGGACACTTCTTGAGGAAGCAGCATTTAAAAAACTTTTTGTGAAAAGCCGTTTGTTTCGCGCGTCAGAAGTGTATGGAACGGAAGAAATCGATGGAAAAAAGGTTTACCATTACGGCGTCGTTTTTAATCGGGGGGCTGTGGAGGGTTATTTTGAGAAAGCCGTTGGAATGGGGGAATATTCGTTAACGGATTTGGAGATAAAAAAGGCTGGAGATTTTTTAGCAACGCTAGAGGATGTAGAATTCTGGATTGGCGTAGACGATTACAATCTTTATAGGGCGACACTCACATTCCAGGGCAATCAAGACGGAATGAATCCGGAAACACAACAAATAAATTTGGTTTTTTCAGGGAAGTCGTTTAATAATGAAGTAATCATCGAAACACCGACAGAAACGGAGCTATTCCAATCAGGAGATCTCTTAAAAAAAATAAAATATTAATTTTTCAATGAAAAAAGCCTCTTTAATCATCATTTACGGCACAACGAGTGGCAACACCGAAATGGTGGTGGACAAAATTGCAGAAATGGCAAAAAAAGCGGGTCACCACGTCGTTGCAAAACGGGTTGAGTCAGCCAAACCGGAGGAAATGCTGGAGTATGACATTGCCATTTTGGCTTCTCCCACTTACGGTCATGGCGAATTGCAGGAGGATTTTATTCCTTTTTGGCGAGGGATGGGAGAAGTTGATCTGAAAGGTAAAAAATGCGCCGTCGTCGGTTTGGGGGATCCTAAATACGAGTTGCATTACCATCTCGAGTCCGCGCCGATTCTGGAAGAAGCCATTCAAAAATCCGGCGGTCAAATCTTGCTTCCCGCCCTCAAAATTAGCGGTACGCCCGTTCGTCATCTGGAAGGTCTGATTCCAAATTGGACTGAAAAATTTATTAACCTCATTAAATCATGAAATCAAGAGTCATGAAATCAAGAGTCATGAAATCACCAGGTCAATGATCAATTGATTTCATGATCTAGTGAACACTGATTTAATGATAAAAACTATGAAACGAACTGTTCTCAAAATCGCCGGGGCAAGTGGAATGGGGCTCCTGAGTGTCGGGAAGATCGTGAGTCGGCTTTTGAAGCAGATGGGCTATTATGTGAATGTGGACCGTGAATTCCCATCACTCATCAAGGGCGGTCATTCCAATCTCCAGATCGATTTCGGATTAGAGCCCATCTATTGCTCTTCCAATCAGGCCGATCTGGTCATTGCACTCGATCGTGCCGGCCTGCTTGAATACATCGATTCCATCAAGGAGGGGGGGATCCTCGTTTATGGCTACGAACGTCATCATCTTATTAAAGAACTTCAGGAGAAGGCCGAAAAAAGAAATATCCATCTCGTTTACATGCCTGCCCGAACCATCGCTTATTCTTTCGGAGGAAGCGAGCTCATGGTGAACATGGTTCTTTCCGGTTTGATATGGCGCGTGCTTGGCCTTGATCTTGCTCCGCTCAAAGAAGAGATCGAATATCAATTCGCTACCAAGCCAAAGTTGCTCGCAATCGATTTAAAATGCATGCAGGCAGGATACGATGCTGAGGGGGTGGACATTCCCGAATTCGAACTGGAACACCCGAGTGGTGTGCCGGATAAAATCATGCTTGATGGCAATATGGCAATCGCTCTTGGTGCGATCCATTGCGGTGTACGGGCATATTACGCGTACCCCATGAGTCCGGCCAGTTCCATCCTCAATCATCTGGCGAATCATGCTCAAAAAACCGGCATGCTCGTTAAGCAGGCGGAAGACGAAATCACGGCCGCACAAATGACAATCGGCTCCATGCACATGGGCGCGCGCGCGTTTACCGCCACCTCGGGGGGTGGATTCGATTTAATGACCGAAACCGTTTCCCTTTCCGGCATCACCGAAACCCCACTTGTGATCGTAATCGCTCAACGACCGGGGCCTGGAACGGGTCTTCCTACCTGGACATCCCAGGGGGATCTCAATTTAGCCATTCACGCGGGGCATGGTGAATTCGCCCGCATTGTGATAGCGTGTAGCGATCCCACATCCGCTTACGAGCTCATTCAGCAGGCCATGAATAGGGCCGAAAAGTACCAAACACTCGTTATTCTACTCACCGAAAAAACCATTGCCGAAGCCCAAATGATGGTCGACCCCTTTGAACAAAAAACGATCCCCATCGAGCGTGGGCTAGTCACCGATCCGGAGGAGTTGGAACAATTAAAGTCCGCCGATCGCTTTGAGCTTACTGAATCCGGCATTTCCAAGCGTTGGATTCCGGGCAGCTCTAATACTACCTACTATGCGAATGGGGATGAACACGAAGAAGACGGAAGTTTAACCGAAGAGGCAGAGCCCGTCCGAAAAATGATTGATAAACGCTTGCGCAAACTGGAAACAATCCGTGCTGAACTACCTGATCCCATTATTCACGGCACGGAGTCAGGTGCCACTATTTCCTTCATCGGTTGGGGGAGTAGTAAAAATGTAATGCGCGACATCATTCCATTTTACGAAAAGAAAGGAGTCAAGGTCAACTACCTCCACTTTGATTATGTGTACCCGCTTAAAACCGAAAAACTTAAATCCTTTTTTGCGCAAAATCCAAATATCCACCTCATCGAAGGAAATTACTTCGGTCAATTCGGTAATCTCGTCGAATCTAAGGCTGATGTTAAATTAAAAGGACGCCTTTTAAAATACGACGGACGGCCATTCTTCCTCGAAGATGTGATGGAATATATTGATAAAAATATCTGATTTTTTTAAATACCCCTCTCGTTCTCATCCCGAGCGTAAGCCGAGGGATCTAAAAATAAAAGTATTAGGATGGATGCCTCCGCGAAAGTCGGCATGAGAAAATAAAGTTAATTATCTATTATGTCTCCAAACCCCCAAAATCATTGTCAGTACCTCCAAAAACTTTCCGAAAAGAAGGCGGAATACATCAAATTCGAAGGGGATGAAAAAATCACCTGGTGCAATGGTTGCGGCGATTACGGTATTCAAAAAGCACTCGAACGCGCCTTGGTTCTCGAAAATTTAACCACTCGTGATGTCGCCCTGTTCTTCGACATCGGTTGCAATGGCAATGGATCGGATAAAATCGGTGGCTATACCTTTCACGGCCTGCACGGTCGCGTGATCAGTGCGGCGGCCGGTGCCTGCTTGGCCAATCCGAATATAAAGGTCATCGCTGCGGGAGGGGATGGTGGCACGTTTAGCGAGGGTATCAATCACCTTGTTCACGGCGTTCGGAACAACTACCCGATGGTTTTTATCCTCCATAACAACGAAAATTATGGCCTCACTATCGGTCAGGCTTCCGCCCTCACGCGTCGCGATCAACCTATGAACGGATCACCGGATGGTGTGGTGACCGACCCGATGAATGCCTGTGAATTTGTTTTGGGGCTCAAACCCACGTTTGTGGCACGCACTTTTTCCGGCGATATCCGCCACATGACTCAAATGCTCCAGCTCGCTTTGAGGCACAACGGATTCGCGTTTGTCGAGGTGATGCAACTCTGCCCAACTTTCAACAAAGCCACGTCCACCGCCTGGTTTGAGGAGCGCATGCGTTATCTGCAGAATCTCCCCGATTACGATGTTGCCGATCTTCACGCCGCACGCCGTGCCGCTGAGGATCTTGAAAACGAAATCATGATGGGGCTTTTGTATCAAGATAAAACTCGCCCCAATTTTATCGAAATGCTCCCTAGTCGCGCGGAACGAAAAACCACTTTAATTGAAGAAGTCGATTATCAGGATATTGGTGAGTTTATGGAGGAATTGAGATAATTATTCTACTCTGGTCACTCTCTGATCCTACTCCTCATGCCGAGCATTAGCCGAGGCATCTAATCCAATTACTCCCATTCTTTCAGAAATAGAGATCCCTCCGCGTCCCAAGGGGATCCTATTGGAATAAGTCGGGATGAGAAAAATAGTGGTGTCATTAATTTTAGGTGACATTTTTTGCTGATGCATTCTAAAAAGACCCCAGTTTTTGTGTGGTAGTTTTTAAGTATAGATTGAAATAAGACCAAAAAGGGTGGTTGAATATTGACGCTAAACCAAATTCATACTAATTTGCAATAAGAAACGAATAAATAGAGTCTGCAATCCATCCCCATTTTGTAATCGACTGAATAGTTTTCGG
>PFOK01000160.1 GCA_002792495.1 Candidatus Peregrinibacteria bacterium CG_4_10_14_0_2_um_filter_43_11
TCAAGACAAAAACGGGTGGTAAAAAGCATAAGCATCACCACTATGCGCATGGTAACGTCAAAAGTAGACGAGGAGGTCTAACTCCGGACCAAGATTGCCCGCTAAAAGACGGACAGGGAGCCATTGCTCCGTCGCAGTTTTATCCTTTGAAGTGTGAGTGGAGGGAATCCCGTCTAATACACTTTATGTAGGATTAGCATTGATTTTTTGAATTACATAATATATAATGTAATTAATTACATAGTTTAATACATATGATTCCTCAGGTGACCGGTATTTCGGAGCTACAAAGAAAAGGGAATAAAGTTCTCGATCCCATCAGAGAAGACAAAGAACAGATTGTCCTTCTGAGTGATCGTAATCACGTTTTCGGAGCGATCATGAATATTGAGCACTACAAAGAGTTGCTTCAAATGGCAACGGATCAGGAAAAAGATTTCTGGCTCGGTGTTATGGAAAAAAGTTTTGATTTTTGGATGGATCCAAGCAATGATGTCTATGAAAAATGTCTATAAAAAAGGAGATATTATTTTGGTGAAATACCCTTTTACCAATCTTATCGAATTTAAAGTGCGTCCAGCCGTTATATTAAGAGATCAGAGTGACAATGATGTTATCGTGTTACCGATTTCAACAACGATGTACAAGCAAAAATACGACCTCAGAATCGATAATGATTTTTATAAGGAGAAGCCATTGCCCGTAGAATCCATTGTAAGAATCGGTAAAATAATGACTATTGAATCTGACCTTGTTGTTAAAAAAATCAGTTCCTTTAAAAAAGAATTTTTTGCCTGCATCCAAAAGGCACTCATCCAATACCTACAATTCCGATAACTCAAATAGAGTCTAAAATTTTTTATAAAGCGACGAACTCAGGAAAACGGGTGGCAAATGTGCCAGTATTGTCACTGTGCTCATGGTGACGTCCAAAACAGACGAGACGGCTATTCTTGAAAGAATGGGAGTGATTGAGATTAGATCCCTCGAGTACCTCGGGATGAGGAGGTAGGTGTTCAGGGTAAGGATGGGGGTAGGAATCCCGCCTAATATACTTTATGCAACATCCAACTTTTCCAAAAATTCTTCAAACTCCCCCTTTTTAATAGAATGATTCTGCGTTCCCGCTTTTGTCACTGCTTGAGCCGCGATCCATGCGCCCACATGAGCCGCCTTTTCAATCGGATACTGTTGTTTTAATCCCCACATCAATCCCGCGCGGTACGCGTCTCCACAACCCGTCGGATCCACCACTTCGGTTGCTTGTACGGTAGGCACTTCAATCCCGTCATTTTCTCTTGACCGAATCTTTGAGCCCTTTTCGCCGTAGGTCACGATTAAATGATCGACATATTGTCCACTGTTTCCGCAGTTCAAATCTGTTTTTTCCTGAATCAATTGCCATTCATAATCATTCACAATCAGTACATGCGCCCCATGAATAAGGGTCATCAATTCCTCTCCGCTAAAGGCGGGAATAGCTTGTCCGGGATCCGCGATAAACGGAATGTCGTGACGGCGAAAATGGTCGGCGTAATACAGCATTCCCTCTTTGCCGTTGGGGGAAACAATAGCCATTGCGATATCTTTCAGGTCATCAATTGTAGCCTCGTGAGCCCGGAACATTGCTCCGCCATAAAACGCCGTGATCTGATTGTCATCCAAATCCGTCATGATCGATGCCTGAGCGGTCAAAAGCCCGTCAATGGTTTTTACGTAATTCAGTTTCACCCCGTTTCTTTCCAGCCAATTCCGGTAATCCCCAAAATCCGCGCCCACCGTGCCGGCCAAATACGGAGTGTCGCCCAATTGAGCCAAATTGTAGGCAATGTTGCCTCCCGTTCCTCCCAAATGAACGGCCAGATCGTCGACAGTAAAGGAAACATTAATCATGTGCGTTTTTTTCGGCAGAATGTGATTCGCGAAACGGTCTTTAAAAACCGAAATACGATCAAACGCGATGGAGCCGGTGACAAGTAGATTTTTCATAATATAAACGAAATTATAAACCGGAAACTCAAAATTATAAAAAATTTCCAATTTCTAATTACAAATTTCAATACGATTATTTGGTATTTAACTTCTTTAGCATTATAATGCCTTGGAACAATAAAACAAAGCGTGTTGAAATTGATTGAAAAAAAAGCACATTGGCTAAAAATGCTCCCCAAAAAACGATGGGGTATTTACGGCTATGCGTTTGCGATCATCTTATTATCCACACAGCTGGTTTGGCATTTGCAATTATTTTTTGTATTGATTTCCGCTTTTTTTGGATGGCTATTTTTTCGGGAAACAATTTCGGATCGCGTTGAGGCATTGGTCTCGGATTCCGAAAAAAAAGAGAAGCTGTGGCTACTCATTATTCCTTTTGCCGTTCTGCTTTTCACGCGCTCGATTCTGTTCATAAAATACAACCATTACCCGGCTTTGGGGTACGATATGGGGATTTACAAGTACGAATTTGAACGGGCGGAGAGTTTTTTTGCGGCGATCAAAACCTCTTTTTACCCCGGTCTCATCATCCTGGTGAGCCTGATGCAAAAAATCGGGCTTTCCGTTTCTTTTTTCATGCGCGAGTTTTACATTCTTCTTAATCTTCTGATCGGAGTGATGATTTATTTAACGGGTCGGGAGTTTTTCGGAAAAAAAGTAGGGTTTTATTCCTTGATCCTCTACACGGCCTCCCTCACGCAGTTTACGGCTTATTACTTCTTTTTATACAAAAATGTCCTGGCACTTTCTCTGCTTTTGAGCACTTTCATCCTCCTCCATCGCCGTTCGTATTGGGCCGTTTTAACCGGCGCTTATTTGGGCATTGTTCAACCTCCCGATTTTTTAATCCTTGCCGCCACGATGGCAATCATGTTCGTGCATCAATTTTTAGATAAAACACAGCGGAACTACCTTTTAAAAACCGGCGGCATCATTGGCGGATTGTTTTTATTGGGATTTCTCGCGCGTTTCAACCAGATCCGCGAAGGCATCAATCTCATTTTCCATTACGAAACGCATTGGGATCCAAGCATCAGCGGTGGCGGGGTTTTTATCGATTTTCACCGGTATGTGGAACAGGCCATTTATTATCTGCCATTTGTGCTTTGCGGTCTTATCGCCTCTTCGGGGTTCAAAAAAAAGAAAGGATTTCAGCTGAATTTTTTACACATCGGGTTTTTGGTTTCCGCCGTGATTGTTTGTTTCAGGTTGGTTTTTTATAAGCGCTACATCATTGAGTTCGATATTTTCGCTCTTCTTTTCGCGGCGGTAGGGGTTTATTATTTTGTGGAATGGTACGGGAAAAAATGGTGGCAAAAAACACTTTGGATTGTGCTGGGTCTCGCGCTTTTTGTAAACATAAGCCTGGAAAGCGGGCACGCGACACCGTTATTGCCTTCTCTGGAAGCCGCGCGGATTAAAACATTGTGCAAGTTGCCCAAAAACACTCTTGTGATGGCGGTGAGCAACTTTTATTCCCCGTGGTTACGGGGGTACAGTTGCCACGAAACCATCGCGCCGGGATTATTTGAATGGAACCGTTGGGATGAAGAAGGCTGGAAAGAATTTTGGAATGGTGATAGAGAAAAAATCGAAGAAAAAATGGAGACATTAAAAATCTATCACAAAGCCATTTATATTTTTGTCGGAAGCATGCAACCGCAGATCGATTTTAGCGAAGTAGAGGGGTTTACCAAGATCCGTTCCTATTTATGGCGTTGGGATTTTAAACGGGAGCTTGACGAATGAAAAATAAGTTTCAACCTTTTTTAGGCTTGCTGTAAATTGTTTTTTAATGCTATAATGGTGTATATATTAATAATAAAAGTTTAAATAATTTTTTAATACCCCCAACACAATGATAAAAAAGATCACCTCCCTTCTTGCTTCAATGGCACTTGTTGCCGTTTTATTAATCCCCAATAGCACTTATGCTTATTTTTGGCGTAGTGATGGAACGGATTCCTGGAACACCAGTCCGGGAGATCCTACCGTATTCGATTACGGTTATGGGTTTGGTAGCGCCGGCTACGGTTACGGCTACGGTTACGGCTATAGTTACTACATGAGTGACAAAAGCGGTACCGGTTATTACGGAACGTCAACCGCCCTTACGGGTAGCGCGGGCAGTGCTACTGTTGCATCTGATACCACCGCAAACGTAGCGGATTTTTCTTCCGTACTTTCCGGAGTGGCTGTCACAATGAGTGGTGCCGGAACATTAACCCTGCAAAACGCTTCCGACTCAAACTTAACGGCCATCATTCCTGCAGGAACCACCATTACCGGAGGCGCGGGTTGGGATGGTATTTTGCAGGCACCAACAGTTATTTCTTCTACTGATAGCACCAATTATGTATCCGCTTACGCGGACGATACGGAATTGATTTTAATTGGGTCACCGGATGTGAGCATCACTTTCGATAAAGCGGTTACCATTCGTATCCCTATCATCGGTTACGACGGTTCAAAAGAATACACGGTTTCTTATCTTCCTGCCGGCAGTTCTACAACAACGGAAGAAAAGCTATGTGATAGCATTCAGCTTGGAGGAAGCACTTACTATTGCCAGATCGCCGTCACTCACTTCACACGTTTTTACGCGACGGCGGCAACACCCGCTACGGCAACAACTACAACCACCACAACAACAGGTGGCGGTGGCGGTGGCGGATATGATATTTCTCTGCTCAAAAAAACCACTACAGCTGCAGAAAAAGCTCTCGCACAATCAACAGATGAATTGCAGGCTGGCGAAGTAGCCGCTGTATTTACCGACACAAAAAGTCATTGGGCGTACAATTACATCGAAACATTGCGTGCGGCAGGCATTGTCCACGGCAAAAAAACAGGTATTTTTGCTCCAAACGATCAATTGACCCGTGCGGAATTGACCAAGATCGCTTTAAACGCATTCAGCATTCCGGTAGGAACCGTTACCGTTAATCCGTTTAAAGACGTGAACAGTACCGCATGGTACGCGCCTTACGTTGCCAAAGCGAAAGAACTCAATATTATTGAGGGCTATGCTAACGGTGAATTTAAACCTAACCAGTCGATCAATCGTGCTGAAGCACTCAAAATCCTATTGATGGCTTCCGGTCTTGATCTTTCCGGTGCTGCATCTTCCAAAGATTTCAGCGATGTGAATACCGGCGCATGGTACGCAAAATATGTTAGCTTCGCTAAGACGAAAGGCGTAGTAAGCGGTTACGGAAATGGCCTCTTCGGTCCCGGTAACCCCGTCCTTCGTGGTGAAATGGCCAAGATGGCGGTAAAGACAATGGGTCTGTAATACTCCACCGATTCTCAAAATAAAAACCCTCTTTCAAAGCTTCATGCGGAGAAGGAGGGTTTTTTGGTATAATTATTCTGTCATGTATCAAACTCCTTTTTTCATCACCGGCGAAACGGGGAATAACACTTTTTCTTTTCATCGGCGGCAATCGCCAAAACTTTATGTGCCTTCATTAATCCGGGGGGGTATAGTCGATGTGCGTGTGGGGAGCAACGTCATGTTTGAAGATTTTGATGAACAAAATCAATTGAGATCCTGCGTGGGGCTCGAACATTTTGTCCGCACCACTCATCCTCGTACCGGTAAACCGGTCGTCATTGTCGACAATCACAACCATGTGTTTTATTTTTGGCACGAAGCGCGAAGCCAAAATCATCTCCAAAACGGCAGTACCTTAATTCACATCGATCAGCACAAAGACAGTCGTGAGCCGGAAAAATGGTTAACCTGCAAAGAATCTACCGATCTAAAAACGGTTTTTGATTACACCAATTTCGAATTGAATGTCGGCAACTACATTTCGCCCGCCATAAAAACAGGGTTGATAGGCAAAGTTAAAACAATTGCCGGTGAAGCCGATTTAAAACAATTTCATCCGCAAAAACACGACTCGCTCATCGTCAACATCGATCTCGATTTCTGGGCACCGGAAATGGACTACATCGATCACAATCTCAGTATCCGTAAAACTCAGGAATGGATGTTGCATGCTGACTTGGTCACCATTGCCACCAGCCCCTTTTTTATCGATCAGGAGCGGGCATTGGACACATTGAGGTGTCTATTCTCCAACACTAATCACCTAGTGGCCTATAATCACGTGTAAGGCCATGAACGGGTTCCGTTTTTTCTACCATAACACCCTCCGAGGGGATGAAGTGTGCTCCGGTAACACAGCGGGTTCTATCGGTCGCGACACCGGATTGAAACAATCTCCCCAATACACTTCGTGTGTCTGTGGCCTGCACTTCATGGGTAACCAAGAAAACACCATTCTCGGGAAAAGGATCGGCACCACCAGCCAGTTCATCCCGCGTACGGACAAAAGGATATAGCTAATTCATTATAATTTGGCATAATCCTGATTTGAAAAAAGTTCATGGACATCGCATCGTTCTTTACGCCTTACGG
>PFOK01000008.1 GCA_002792495.1 Candidatus Peregrinibacteria bacterium CG_4_10_14_0_2_um_filter_43_11
AGCCTTTTGGGGATCACTTCCAATGAAGTGGAAATCACCAATACGGTGGCAGCAACAGGCGGTAGTAGTAGGCCCAGTCGTCGTGCTGGAAGCGAAACCACCGAAAACAGCACGGCCATTGAAGAGGACACATCGGCAGTTACATCCGAAGCCACTCCTTCTTCTGCCATCAGGCCTGTCGCTCCTGCCTCCAGTGAAGATGCCACGGTCAATACCGGTTCTTCCAACGTCCGAACTACGGAAACGGTAACTCCCGCAACTCCTAAAACAGAAACCGGCTCTAAAAAACGTGAAGTGACTCAATCTCAGGTGACATCGACCAAGAACACGAAACAAACGAAAGAGAGTGCTCCCGCAATAGAAGTGAAACCCTCCCTTGTGGAAAGGATTAAAAACCTGTTCACTCCTTCTGTAACTAAAGTGATCACACCGCCCACTCCTCAAAAAGAAGTGCCTCAGGTAGTAGTGCCTACCCATAAAGCCGCACCTAAAGCGGAACCAAAATCCATTTTTAATGATCTGCTTAATTCCATCGCGCCTTCGAACACCGAAACGAATATAACTGCACCTACGGAAACAAAGCCGGAAGGATTCTTTGGTAAGCTGAAAGGACTTTTTAATCGATAAAAGAAGCCTTAAAATAATTTGGTAATAAGCTGGGATCTATGATAGATTGATCCCAGCTTATTTTCTATAAATCAAAAATCATGAAAAATAAATTGAATCTTTTCGTTACGCTTGTCTTGATCTTCGGCATTGCGTCTTTTCTTTCCGGTTGCGGTAGCGAACAAAAAAAACCCAAGACGGTTATTAAACATTTTAAAAGTGCCTTTAGCGAAATTGAATCCGGAAGTTTTTCCGGAAACCTGACTCTGGAAGGAAAACAGGAAACCGATTCGACCCATCTGCAGGCCGATCTCAAAGGAAAATACAATTATAAAAAGGGGGATGAGCAAAAATATGCATTGCATGCAACGGTCGCCGGGAAGATTGAAAAAGAAGGAACTCCACTTGATGGCACGGTTGATCTAGACCTGCTTTCTTTGGGTAAAAATATTTATTTTAATGTCAATCAATTGGAAGTGAATGACCTCCAGTTTTCCAAGCTGGAACCGCGGATCACCCCCTATACTAAAAAATGGCTACAGCTCGATCCCGGTTTGCTGTCACAAAATCCGGTTACGCCTGATAAGGATGTCAATTCTTATCGTGAGAAATGGCAAAAAATCTTCCGTGAATCCAATCTGTTCACCGTCAAAAAAGAATTCGGTATCGAAAATATGAATGGCAACAATGTTTACCATTACGGCATAGAGATTGATCCTGTTGGCGTTGCCAATTATGTAAAGGCCGTTGCCACAATGGTGAATGCCGAAGAAGTGGATGCCAACGCGGAAAGCGAACTTCTGGCAAGCCTGGAGAAAGTCGTTCCCGCACTCAACGCCGCGGCCAACCCGGAGATATGGATTGGCACAAAAGACTATTATCTTTATAAAATCTCGTTTGAATTGAATTCGTCTTTGGTTCCCGACTTTCCAAAGGAAAGTGGCGATGTTCTACTTAAGGTTGTTTTTACGGGAGGTGATTATAACACTTCTATCAACATAGATGCCCCCAAAGAAAGTGAACTTTTTAATCCTCTTGCCATTTTATTCGGTGCTGCCGCAATGAACCCCGGAGGCCTCAATCCTTCCGAAGTTATGCCTCAATTTGATGCCATTCCTCAGCCCTAAAACGACACTACAACACCGTCAATGATATTTAAGAAACGTGTGAACTGCTCACACGTTTTTTGATGGATTTTTAAACAGAGATGTGGTATAATTATATGAAGTCGTCGAAACCTTTTTTCGATCCGCCTCAGGAATTCATTGCATTTTTTTCACAATCATTTCTCCAAACGCCTTTGCGGAAGCCGGACCATCCGCAGTGATAAGCAATCCGTCCACCTCCACAGAGGCTCCCGTATATTCCGCTTTATGGGCTTTTAGATTGTCCGCCTGGCTCGAAAAACAAGTCGCTTTTTTGCCTTCCAAAAGCCCCGCGTTCGCTAAAATGGAAGGGGCGGCGCAAATCGCGGTGGTTAATTTTTCGGCTTCATAAAACTCCCGTGCCAACTCAAGAGCCGTGGAATCGTTAAAATAATCGTAACACCCTCCACCGCCAACAAACAAAATAGCATCGTAATCGTCCACATTCACCTCGTCCAGCAAAACATCCGCAAACTCCTCATGACCGGAAGTGCTCCGTGCCATGGGCTCACTGCACGCGGTTACCACGGTATGACCCGCTTTTTCTAACACTTTTTTAGAATCGCCGTATTCCTGATACTGAAAGTTTTCCGGAGCGATGACGGAGAGAATGGTGGCCATAAAAAAACAATTACAAATTACGAATTATGAATTACGAGTGAATTTGAAATATTCTAATTCGTAATTCCAAGTATACAGCCTGCTTGAATTATGCCAAGGTTTTCTTTAGAATTAAATGACCTTAAATCTAATTTATGTTCCGTGGCTTCTGGGACACACTCCAATCCCCCATCATCGGCCTTTCCCCTATGGATGGTGTAACAGACGCGGCCTATCGTTATACCGTTGCAAAAACAAGCCACCCCTCGCTGATCATGACGGAATTCATGAACGTGGAAGGACTGGCGCGTGGCGCTGTTAGCATGCTCCATGCTTTTAAATATGATGAAATTGAACGCCCCATAGTGGCACAGATTTATGGCAGTGAAGTCGATTCATTTTATAAAGTAGCATTGATGGTGTGTGAACTCGGATTTGACGGGATCGACATCAACATGGGTTGTCCCGCTAACAAAGTGGCGCGTCGTGGATCCGGTGCAGGGCTCATTCAAACGCCTGATCTTGCCACAACAATCATCAAGACGGTTCAACAGGCGGCAAACGATTGGGCAAAAGGAAAAACACCGGAAGAAGCCGACATTCGCCCAAAGATCATTCGCGCGATCCGCGAAATGCGCCCCACCCCCTCTGCCCGACGACTACTCCCCATTTCGGTTAAAACACGAATCGGTTTTAATACGGTAACAACCGAATCGTGGATCTCTCACCTGCTTAAAGCGAAACCGGCCGCCATCACATTGCATGGACGCACTTTTAAGCAACTTTATTCCGGTGAAGCGGATTGGGAAGAAATAGCCAAAGCGGCCGTATTGTGCAAAAAAACCGACACATTGATTGTGGGCAACGGCGATGTAAAAAACATTCAGGATGCCCAAGATAAAATAGAGAAATATAGTGTGAATGGCGTGCTCGTCGGTCGTGCCACTTTTGGCAACCCGTGGTTTTTTGACGGTTACTCCCCCACCCCACAAGAATGCGCCAAAAAAGCGATTGAACATTGTGAGACTTTTGAACGGATTTACCCCGAACGGCTCTTTTTTAATATGCGAAAACATCTCGCCTGGTACCTAAAAGGTTTTGACGGTGCGCGAGAGCTTCGGGTAAAACTGATGCAAAGCAATAATTCGGATGAAGTGCGGGAAATTTTAGCCTCGTTTTTATAATCATGAGGGCGCAGGAGATTTTTGGTTTGAATAAATTTTCTTAAGCATAAATTTTACAAATACGAAATAAAAAGAACTTTTTATCTAAGGTGGTTCCGTTTGTCCAGACAGTTTTTAGCGTTCAATAAGACAGGTTTTTGAAGGATCAGATGTGAGGTTTCGGGACGTCTCCTTGGGCCTCTTTTTTATTTTTCAGATGTATTTTGGTGTTTTTGCCGGTTCGCCGACCTCCGTATTTGCGATTTAAGAGGTTTTTAGAGCCGGCGGATAGCCACGGGTTCATCGGTTTCCGGAGTTGAAATGGATTTCAGCGGGTGTCAGATAATCAAGCGACTGATGTAATCGTTCATTGTTGTAAAAATGGAAATACTGTTTCAGACAGCTGTGGGCTTCGGGGAGTGAGCTGTAATCTTTCAGATATACCTCCTCATACTTCACACTCCGTCATAACCGCTCAGTGAAGATGTTGTCCATAGCCCGCCCTCTGCCATCCATGCTGATTTGTACTTCATTTGTTTCCGGTATACCCGTGAACGTCTTACCCGTGAACTGCGATCCCTGATCGGAATTGAATATATCGGGCTTCCGACTCATCAGCCCCTCTTCGAGCGCTTCGATACAGAAGCCGGCTTCCAGGGTATTGCTGAGTCTCCAGGCAATCACATAACGACTGTACCAATCCGGAATGGCCATGAGGTAAATGAATCCGGCTTTGAGTCTGATGTAAGTGATGTCCGTTCCCCGCACCTGATTGGGGCGGCAGATTGCAAGGCCGCGCAGTAAGTACGGATACACCTTATGCTCTTTATTCGGAATACCGGTGTCGGGTTTGAGGTAAATGGCGGCAATCCCCATTTTCCGCATCAGGCTGCAGGTTCGTTTGATGCCGATGCTGCACCCGAGCCGCCGGAGCTCGTGGTATATATGCCGTTTGCCGTAAAAGGGGCATTTGGTGTAGATCCTATCGATTTCGCTCATCAGATTCAGGTCTTCAGCGTTCACACGCGGAAGATAATAGGGAGTGCAGCGGGCAATGCCCGGGGGTTCCGACTGACGGGAAAGGGAAATGGAAAGATGATGATTGTCAATGAGCAGCGCTTTCTCATCGGAAGTAAAGCAATCCAACTTTTTTTGAGCCAGCCTATCTCAACTTTTTGTTTTCCGATCTCTTTGTACAGGTTCTCCTGATTTTTTTCATTGCTTTCATGCTCCTTTTTCCGTCCGTCGGCAAAGAGTTTACCGGAACCCTTTGCCGGATGTGCCCCCCACTTGCTGATTTGGGTCGGGTGCAGTTCATAGAGAGAGGACAGTTCATTAATAATATAATAACCACTCAGGGCGGCCAGAGCTACTTTGGCTTTAAATTCCGCATTTCTACCTTATATATAACTAAAACAACATAAAACGGCATAACCCCGCTATTCCATTCCCCCCTTCGTCATTCTCAGGACTGACCTAGGTAGCTTTTCCTGATTTCATTATGTCATTTTATTATGGTTTAGCTATACCTGTCTGAATTTTCGGAACCATTATAATCATCGGCCCAGGTGAAGCGATTTACTCCACCGTTTAATGACAGCTTATTACAAAAACGGGAAAAACAAAACCCCGACTCACGTCGGGGTTTAAAAATCAAAGAAGAAGGACAAAAAAAGATCAAAGATCAAAGTTTAAACAGAAAGCACTTTTCCCCTCACCGTGGAACGGAACCGCGCCCTGAAGCCCGGCATGTTAGCACGAATCTTGGATAAGAGCAACCGACCGCGGATCGAAGACGAAGTATTGACGTACGCATCACCTTCGGAATAGTCATCCTCCAGCATAGTGTAAAACTGACGATCAATAGGTTTGCCAATTTTTTCGGCTACCAGGAAAAGCTGACCCCATATAGAATCGGTCATACCGCTTTCACCTTTTCGTCTGGCCTTTTTCCGGGCTGAAATTCTGCCCTGTAAATCGCAAGCTAAATTATCACCTTCATACAAATCCATTTCCTGTTGTCTTTCCACGATAACCGGTTCATAGCCTGTGATTTTATCGGAATGGCCTTCGGTTACGGGAAGCATTAACAAATAGGGCGTAACGTAAGTATTGGCCACTTTCAGCTGCTGCTGGCTAAAACTGCCCAGCACCTGTTCCAAGGTGGGTTTATTGCCATCAGCACTCAGAGCCCAATCGTTGTATATACAGGTAATGAGTAGTTTTAATCCAGGGAATGAGTTTTTAGTGAATTTATCGAACCGGTTACCGGTTTCATTTTGCCCGCCATCGGCCGGAACGGGAACGCCGGTTGCACCTTCTGACTCTGCAACTCCAGCAACAGCCGAACCTGTATCGGGAACAACAGGCGCGACAGACAGAGGGTTTTCAGCAACAGCCGAACCTGTATCGGGAACAACAGGCGCGACAGACGGAGGGTTTTCAGCAACAGCCGAACCTGTATCGGGAACAACAGGCGCGACAGACGGAGGGAGCAACTTAGATAACCACTGCCTAACCCATACTATAAAACGGAAACGATGCTGGTTTGGAATCGCATCTATGTCGCCTGCACCATTTTGGGTAGATATGTCATTAACTACTAAATGTTCCCCTTGCTCACATCCTGGGGCATCTTTTTTTGTAACCATAATAAAAGTTTAGAGAGTATAAGGTGGTAATTGTATACAACATATCAGGCTTGTCAATACATTTTGCTGACATTCTACAAAAAAACTAGTCCAAATCTACAGTAAGCGGCTTAATGCAGCCATTTTTTTAACTTGAAACAAA
>PFOK01000096.1 GCA_002792495.1 Candidatus Peregrinibacteria bacterium CG_4_10_14_0_2_um_filter_43_11
GTGACTTTTGTGTTTCGTTGTGGCTATATTTCATTGTTCGCTTGGTTAATGGGCCGGATGTTGAACTTTGGCATCATTATACCTGAAAAGCGCGCATTTCGCGCGCTTTTCTAATGCCAAAAACCCTTATTTATCCCATAAAATCCCCTCGTTTTTCAGTGCCCCCTAAGTATATTATTTTTGGTTGTCATATTCATGACAACACGGTAACCGAATTATTATCTACACGTGGGATTTCGGTAACCTTTTTTATTATCTACAACGCTGTATTGACAAATTTACAATAGGATTGTAGTGTGTTTACACATCTTTTAAATATTGTGTTGTGAAAAAATGTTCGCTTTGCCACGGGGAGTTTGAAGTTTCTATCGATGAAGTGGATTTTCTTAAGAAAATTAATTTTAAATTCGGAGATAAAACAGTTGCTTTTTTGGAACCCACTCAATGCCCGGATTGTCGGAACATGATTCGTACTTCTCATCGGAATGAGCAATATTTGTATCAACGCAAATCCGATCTTTCCGGTAAACAATTGATCTCTCTTTACGATCCGCTTTCCTCCCGAGGTAAAAATTATACCGTTTACAGCCAATCCGAATGGCATGGCGATTCATGGGATTCCACCGTATATGGCAGGGATTTTGATTTCTCCCGTTCTTTTTTCGAACAGTTTTACGAGCTCAATGATGCGGTTCCCAAAATGGCGCTCATCGCGGTTGGAAACGAAAATAGTGACTTCACAACAGGAACCGGGTATTGCAAAAACTGTTATCTCATCAATTCTTCCGAATATTGCGAGGATTGTTATTACGGAAAACTGCTCCAGAGCTGTCACGATTCCGTGGATTGTTCCTATTTATACGACAGTGAACGGTGTTATGAATGCTTTAGTTGTCGCAAATGTTACGGCTGTGTGCATGTTTATTACAGCCAAAACTGTTCAGACTGCTTTTTTTCGGAGAATTTGAATGGTTGTAAAAATTGTTTTCTGTGCACGAACCTGAACAATAAAGAATATTATTTTATGAATCAGACTTTGGATAAAAAGGAGTATCAGTGTCGGGTTGAAGAATTCATGGGCTCTTATTCCAATTTTAAAAAAGCTTCTGAGATTTTAAAAAAACTGCGATGCGAACGCATTCATAAGTATTCCAATATCACCAATTCCGAAAATTGTACGGGCGACTTTATTATCGGGTCCCGCAATTGCCATAATTGTTACGACATGAATGACAGCGAAGATTGCCGGAATGTATGGCTTGGGGTTCAGGTAAAAGATGTTTACGATTGTTCCAATATGTACATCAAGCCGGAGCTCAATTACCAGGTCATGGGAACCATCGAAACCTTTCATGTCGCGTTTAGTCTTTATATTTTTCACAGTCAAAATGTGCTTTATTCGGAACAAATTCATCACAGCAAAGATTTGTTTGGTTGCGTGGGTATGAAAAATAAGCAGTACTGTATTTTGAACAAACAATATCCTAAGGAGGAATATAGCCGAATGGTGGAGCGCATTGTGGAACATATGGTGGAAACTGGGGAGTGGTCACAGTTTTTTCCGCCACAATATTCTCCCCATGGTTACAATGAATCGCTTGCTTCGGAATACTACCCACTGTCCAAGCAGGTTGTTACATCACGCGGATGGCATTGGCATGAGGATCGCACGCAGGCGGCTTATCAGGGGGAACATTACCCGATTTCGGACAACATTAAAGCGGTTCCGGAAGATATTATTCAACATATTTTAGAATGCGAAAAAGCCAAGAAGCTCTATAAAATCATTCCTCATGAACTTCGTTTTTATAAAAGTATGAAGGTTCCCATTCCGCGGCTTTGTCCTGATGAACGGCATAAAAACAGAATGCTTCTTAGAAACCCACGTCATCTCTGGGGTCGAAAATGCGCGAAATGTCAGTCGAATATTCAGACAACGTATGCCCCCGATCGGTCGGAAATGGTTTTGTGTGGAGAATGTTACCTGGGTGAAGTTTATTAATTATTCCAATTGGTCACCAATGGGTTCACCAATAGGGTTATCAATTGGAAATAAAAAATGAAACAATGTATTCAATGTAAATCATCGTTCGAAATAATAATTGACAGTACCTATAAAAATTGTTTGTTCGAATTGTATCGGGTGTTATAATATTTTCACTTTAAATCGCCTATCCTTAAATTTAATTCTTTAATTTAATGCTTATGTTTAAACGAATCGTACTCATTACGTTTATTTTTAGCGCCTTGATGCTCACCGGTTGTACCGAAGATAAAACCGTCAGTACTTCCGAACTTCCTGATGTGATCAGGCTTGGCTATGTTGGTCCTTTAACAGGGGCTGCGGCGGCTTATGGGCAAGATATTAAAGCCGGTATTGATCTTTATTTCTCGGAGCATCCCACGATTGGTGATAAGCCGGTTGAAGTGATTTATGAAGATGGAAAATGCAATGGAGCGGATGCCGCAGTGGCCGCCCAGAAATTGATTACCGTCGATAAAGTCCGGTTTATTTTTGGAGGTGGTTGTAGCGGAGAAACGTTATCCATGGCTCCTATTGCCGAGGAAAACAAAGTGGTGACTATCTCGTCAGGATCTTCCAGTCCGGAAGTTACCACTGCAGGGGATTATATTTTCCGTGATTATCCTTCGGATTCCAAAGTGGCCCAAGACATGGCTGCTTACATTGCAAGTCATGATCGTAAAAAGGTTGCGCTTCTTACTGAACAAACCGATTTTGCTCAGGGATATCGAATGATGATCAAGGATTCCATGACGGCTTATGCCGAACTTGAGTTGGTTGCCGATGAGGCTTATGGAGTCGATAACGCTGATTTTCGTACTTTGCTCACCAAGGCAAAACAACAGGAAGCCAATGCTTTAATTAGTATCGGACAATCACCTTCGACTAATGGTTTTGTTGTTAAGCAAGCCAAAGAACTCGGGTTGGATGTTCAAATTTATGGTCCTGATACACTTTCCGGGCAAGAATTTTTTGATATCGCGAAAGATGCAGGAGAAGGTGTGATTCAATTCATGGTGGTTCCGGATCCCACACAGCCCGGTTACGCGGAAAAAATTTCCAAATTGCCTGAGGCACAAGGAGCTTCAATTTTCCAGCTCCTCGGCTATGATGCCGCAGGAATGGCTGCCTTGGCCATTGAACACGTTGGTTATGATGCCACAGCTATTAAAGATTATTGGTATGATATGCCTATTTACAAAGGCATAGGAGGGGACCACAAGTTTGATGAGAATGGAGATGACACGACCAAAATAGGAATGCGTATCGCAAAAGATGGAGAATTTGTTATGACGGAAGAATAATTTTTAATTTTAACTCCTTGAATCATGCTTAAAAAATTTGCGTTTATCACTCTCTTTTTTGCCTCTCTTGTGCTTGTCGGCTGTGCCCGTAGTCAGGAAGTTACTACTTCAGAACTCCCCGATGTGATTAAGATCGGTTGGGTCGGTCCGCTTACGGGGGGATTAGGCGGCGTTGGTCAAGATGCAAAAGCGGCTGTCGAATTTTATTTTACAGAACACCCTATGATTGGGGGTAAACAAGTCGAAGTGATTTATGAGGATGGGAAGTGCAATGGGGCTGATGCCGCGGCCGCTACTCAAAAACTGATTACTGTGGATGGTGTTCAGGCTATTTTAGGGGGAGCTTGTAGCGGGGAAACATTGGCTTCTGCTCCGATCGCGGAACAAAACAAGGTGGTTATGATTTCTTCCCTCTCTTCCAGTCCGGAAGTTACCACTGCAGGGGATTATATTTTCCGTAATTACATTTCCGATGATCAGGTTGCAAAAACCATGGTGAATTATATGTTGTCTCGTAACGAAAAAATTGCGGTTCTTTCCGAGCAAACCGATTTCGCTCAGGGATTTACCCATGCGATTGTAAAACATATGGAAGCGGCCGGTGCTTCTGATAAGCTCGTTTTAAACGAATCATTTGGGGTGGACAACACTGATTTTCGTACCTTGCTTACTAAAGTAAAAGAAGCCGGAGCGGGTGCTCTTGTTTCTATGGTGCAAACGCCCGTTTCCGGCGGTTTCATGGCTCGTCAGGCTAAAGAATTAGGGCTGGATATTCAGATTTACGGCACGGATACTTTGCCTGCTCCGGATTTTTTTGATACGGCTAAAGATGCCGCGGAAGGAGCTATCGCTGTTCTTGCCTCTGAAGATCTTTCTCGTGGTCGTTTTGCTGATTTCAAAGCAAGCATTGAGGCTCCTCAATCGACCTATGCTATTTCAGCATTTGCGTACGATGCTGCCGAGGTGTTGGCCAGAGCAATTGAAAAGGTAGGTTATAACGGCAACGCTATCAAGGATTATTTTTACACCATGCCAACCTTTAATGGAGTAGCCAGTGATGTGAAATTTGATGTGAATGGCGATAACAATATTCAGGCTGCTGTTAAAGTTGCCCGTGATGGTGAGTTTGTTTTTGAAAAGTAATTTTTTATCTTTTGCCCAGTGGGGCGAATATTCGCTCCGCTGGGTTTAGTTTTTGGTATTTTTTAAAATTTATAGTACTTTATTTACTGTATGCAAATCATTTTAAACGGAATCATCATCGGCGGTATTTATGCTTTGATCGCGTTGGGGTTTAATCTTATTTATTCTTCGGTTCGGTTTTACCACATGTTGTACGGTATTTTGGCTGTTTTGGGGGTGTATTTTCTTCGTTTTTTTCAAATGACCTTTCATTGGCCCTTCGCTCTTATGGTATTTTTGGCTTCCTTTTTGATCGGTTTGATTGGTATGGCTTCCTGGCAATGGTTTTATCGTCCTCTTGCCATTACAAAAAAAGCGTCTTCCCTGGTCATGCTTGTCCTTTCCTTCGGTGCCTTAATTGTGGTTCAAAATCTGATCGCACTTGTCTGGAAAAACAACACATATTCCATTTCTATAACAGAAACCATTAAATCCGGTTATCAGTTTTTTGGCCTAAGCATCACTTTCAACCAGTTGGTTATTTTGATCACCACTTTTATTTCCGTTATTTTGCTTGAGCTTTTTTTGGGGCGAACCAAGTGGGGGATGGCGATACGGGCGATTGGGGATAATCCTGAGCTCACCACGACCATTGGCCTTAAAACGAATCAAATTATTCTGATTGTTTTTTTCATTGGTTCTTTTATGAGTTCTATCAGTGCCTCTTTGATTGCTCTTGAGATCGGTGTGCGTCCCACCTATGGCCTCATGCTTGTAATGAAGGCTATTATTGCCTCCATCATTGGCGGTATCGGAAGTATCCGCGGAGCGATGTTTGGCGGGCTTCTTTTGGGCATTACGGAAAATATGGGTATTTATTTTTTTGGAGCCCAGTGGCAGGAGGTAACGGCGTTTACATTACTCACTATTTTTTTGCTTTTTCGTCCTCAGGGATTGTTCCAAAAATATCAATTAGCGAAATAATTTCAATTATCCTTTCCTTAAAATGGACTATATTCTACATCTTGCCATCACAATGTCGATTTGGGGTATCCTTACCCTCAGTTTGAATTATGTGGCGGGTTTTACAGGAATCATATCCCTTAGTCACGCTACCTTCTATGGAATCGGTGCTTATTCAACGGCTATTTTGACCGTAAAATACGGTTTTTCATTTTTACTGAGTGTCGCTATTGGCATGTTTCTTGCGGCTGTTATCGCTTATATTGTCTCGATTCCTCTTTTGAAATTGCAGGAAGATGCCTTCATTCTCGTTTCATTTGGATTCGCTATCATCGGTTATCACGTTTTGCTCAATTGGCAATCCATCACTAATGGAGCCCTTGGGATTAAGGGGATAAAAGCACCGGTGATTTTTGGATTCAGTTTTTCCGGAAAACCACTTTTTTTATGTTTGGTTCTGGTGGCTTTGATTTGCACTTATTTCATTTTGCACAGGATCGTTAAATCGCCTTACGGAACCATCATGAAAAATATTCGTGAAAATTCTATCGTGGCCAGTGTGAATGGTCATGATGTTACGGCTTACAAGCGCAGTGTTTATACGGTAGGAGCGTTATTTGCCGCTTTGGCCGGTTCTTTAATGGCAACGTTTCTCATGTTCATTGAGCCCAAGTCTTTCGAGTTGATGATATCTGTTTTTATACTGATCGCTTTGATTTTAGGGGGTATGGGGAATTTGAAAGGATCCATTTTGGGGGCTGTTTTCATCATTCTCATCCCGGAAATACTGCGTTTTGTCGGTTTTCCCAATACGATTATCGGTGAAATGCAGCAAATCACTTATGGGCTCATTTTGGTTCTTCTGATGATTCTTCGTCCTCAAGGGTTACTTGGGGAATATAAAATATAATTTTCAATTTAGAATTTTTAATTTTCAAATAAAATTCAAAACTATTTATGCTTCAGGTCAGAGATCTTGATTTACATATCGGCGGATTGAAAATTCTGAATCATCTGACGTTTGATGTTCCTGATCAATCCATTACAGGTCTGATCGGTCCAAACGGGGCGGGAAAGTCGATGTTTTTTAACACGTTGTTTGGTTTGTTCCAGGTCAATGGCGGATCGATTCGTTTTAATGATGTGGAATTGGTTGGGAAAAAACCGCATGAAATCAGTCATCTTGGCATTATTCGCACTTTTCAGGATGCGCGGCTTTTGCCTCAGATTACCGTTCTTGAAAACTTATTAGCGGCTACCCGTTACGCGGAACCGACGACCCTTTCTCGTGTTTTTTTCCACAAAAAAGCGTTGTATCAGGAATATCTTTCTCATGTAAAACGTGCGCAATCTCTTTTAAAACGGGTGGGTTTGGAATCCAAAATTCACGCAATGGGAAAGGATCTTTCTTATGGTCAGACTAAACTGATTGAAATTTTGAAATTGTTCATGGCTGATAATCAGGTAATTCTTTTGGATGAACCCTTCTCCGGTCTTTTCCCTGAAATGATTAAAATCATCACTGAACTCATTCTGGAGCTTGTAAAGAGCGGTCGCACCATCATGCTGGTGGAACATAATATGAAATTGATTTCGGAGGTGTGCAATCATGTTATTGTGATGGATGCCGGTACCACAATCGCTTCAGGAACATTTAGTCAAATCCGTTCAAAATCAGCAGTGGCAGAAGCTTATCTGGGCGATTAAAATAATTTTTAATTTTCAATTTTAAATTTTTAATGAGTCAATCTTTATTACAGGTTCGGGGATTAAGTGTTCAGTTTGGTCACAATAAAATTATTCATGGGGTTGATTTTGAAGTTCGTGATGGTGAGATCCTGATTTTAATGGGGCCGAACGGTGCCGGGAAGACGGTGCTTTTAAAAGCGATTTTCGGTTTGTTCGAAAAATTGTCCGGAACGGTTGAGTTTGACGGAAAAATCATTCATCCTTCTCCGGTCGCCATGGTTAAGGCGGGCATGTCTTTTGTGGGGCAGGGAAAGCGTGTTTTTTCTTCCATGACCATCGAGGAAAATTTGCGTATGGGTGCTTTTTTGTGGACGGATAAGAAGATGATCAATCAGCGAATCGATGAGCTCGTTGATTTTTTTCCCATTCTCAAAAAAAAATTCAGGACACTTGCTTACAATATGAGTGGAGGGGAACAGCAAATTCTTTCGTTGGCGCGGGCACTTATGATGAATCCCAAATTACTCATTTGTGATGAGCCTTCCATCGGGTTGGCTCCGAAGATCGTTCAGCAGGTATTTGAAAAAATTGAAGAGGTCAATAAAGTCTTCGGAACCAGTATTGTGATCGTGGAGCATAATTTAAAGAGTTTACTGAAAGTGGCTCATCGCGGTTATATCATCGCTCAGGGGAAAATGGTCATGGAAGGATCTGTTGAAACTCTCGCGGATAGTAAAAACTTAGAAAAAGTTTTTTTTGGGGAGCTGGTTTAGTTTTTGTAGATGTCTTTTCTGTGCTCAATATTTAAAAAGAGGGCTTCTTTGTCGGAAATGAATTCAAATATCAAACGGTATTCTCCGGTTATACGGAAGGAGTATTTGTTTTTTAATTTTCCGGCCAATTTTTTACACCGTAACCGTGGTTCTAAGGGGTTTATCTGAAAAATATTTTCCAGTCCGATCAATTTCTTTTGAATTTCATCAGGTATTTTTTTAAACTGCTTAATAAATTGCCGATGGTATTTTATATTCAGCATATCAAGTCTTTTAAACTTTTAACGGATTCATCTATGTCATTATCTCTTGATCTTCTTAGAACTTCTTCGACAAATTCAGGACGGTATTCCCCCTCAGGATCTTCTTCTTCAAACTGATGTGCGAGCGCGGACAGACGATTGTATTCGCTTTCGTCTAAAATCACCTTAGTGGATTTTTTATCCTTCACTAAAATGAGTTGATCCGATGCCAAATCCAAAAAATGAGCCAATTGTTGTCTTAACTCGGTGGGTGTAATAATTTTTGGTATCATATTTTGTACAGAATTATGTACTAATTCATGTACATTATAACAATTTGTATCCATCGCGTCAATAATAAAATGCTACATTTTTCTTATTACTCCAATTACTTTTCCAAAAATCTGCAGTTCCTCCCGTGGAATGATCGGTTCGTATTTCGGGTTGCCTGGTTGTAATACAATTTTTCCTTCCGGAGTTTGATCAAAATATTTCACTGTATAATTTCCGTCGACAATGGCGACCACGATGTTCCCGAGTTGAATCTGAGAACCGCATTCTACAATTACTTTATCGCCTTCATGAATGCCGGCATCGATCATGCTGTCCCCCCGTACGTTGATCATCACTGTTTTTTCGGGTTTCGAAATCAGATAATCGTTTAAGTCCACATGATCCAGCACTGTTTCTTCTTCGGCTGTCGGCAAACCCGCCTGAACACTGCTGAATATCGGCATACCCAATAGATTGGGTCCGGGTTTTAAGCGGCCTTTGTCCATTTTTTCCACAAATCCTTTTGCGACCAATTTTCCGACTAATCTAAAGGCGGCGTTTTTGGATTTGAATCCGAAAATATAGCACAATTCATCATAAGTTGGCATGATTTTGTTCTGTCTGTAAAAATGGCGGATACGGTTGATTTTTGATTTAAGTTCATCAATCATGAGTACAGTGAGTTAAAAATTAAGAATGATTCGCGATGATGTAGAATCCGAAGCTGAATGCGAGGATTGAGGTTGAAAATAAAAAAGTACTTATCATATTTTTTTTATTAAGAATAAGATTTTTGAATGGTTCGACGGTAGCGTATGTAGGCACGTCCTAAGTAATTAATGAGTAGTTTTGTATTTTTTGCCACTCGCGTTAAATGACGGTTTATAGAATTCAATCGTTTAAAAATGGTTTCAAATTTTGTTAGAAAAACAGTTATAGTGACAATGAACGCGATGGCGATGAGCAGATTGTGAAACATGGGGAATTCGGTTTAGTTTTTAATGACATCTTCATTATAGTAAACGTCTGTTCACTAAATCAAGAAAAAAGTGAACAAAAATTCACTCATGAGTAAGAAAGCCTTTATTTAAGCGAAAAGAATAAGTTGACGATATTTGTTTGTGATTATAAAACGGCAAAATAATGTCGGATGAACGCAGGTGTTTTTGTAGATTAGAAGCCATTTTTGGGTGGCTCGGGAGGAGGGATATTCTCCTTCGCCCATCTTCGTTTTACTTCGATGGACTCATCGAAATCGTTGTCCCCGTTCGTTTCTCACGGCGTCAACGAACGAACCCCCTTGCCCCTCAAACTCCTCTGAGTTTATAAAAAATAACCTACTCACAAGTGAGCAGAACATTTTTTATGGCTCGGGAGGAGGGATTCGAACCCCCGCATGGCGGGACCAGAACCCGCTGCCTTACCACTTGGCTACTCCCGAATGTGAATGATATAACCCGCTGCCTTACCATCCCACGCTTCCGCGGGGACAGGCTTTGGCTACTCCCGAATGTGAAT
>PFOK01000020.1 GCA_002792495.1 Candidatus Peregrinibacteria bacterium CG_4_10_14_0_2_um_filter_43_11
CGATTGTTGTTAACGTGAATTGCGAAATTCAAAATTGGTCTTAAAAAACCTGATTTTACCCTGAATGTGTTTTCTTCTACCTCATACCCCCCCTCATCCAGAGCGTTAGCCGAGGGATCTAAATCCTGTAAAAACAATTTGGTATCAGATGCCTCGGCAAGCTTCGGCATGAGGAAGGGGGAGATATTCAGATTAAAACGAGTAAAAAGTAATTTCGCAATTCACGTTTGTTAACCTTGAGTTTTTATTTAACATATGTTAAAATGATTATGCAGCTTAACATACGTTAAAAAATGAATGATTTTATTTCTACTACAGAGGCGGCCGAAAAGTTGGGGGTGAGTCGTGTGACAATTTTTAACATGATTAAAGACGGGCGAATTAAGCGAGCCATTAAAGTGGGACGAAACTATATTATTCCTCGCAACTTTCAATGGGATTTTGTGGAAGATATTGCTAAAAAAATATTACCCATTCTTAAAAAACATAAAGTCAAACGAGCGGGCATTTTTGGTTCCCGGGCATGTGGTTCTGAACGCAAGAATAGTGATTTAGATGTTTTAATCGAATTAAAAAGGGGGGAAAGTTTGTTTGATTTAGCAAGGCTGAAAATCGCATTGGAAGAAGCTTTGGACATATCTGTTGACACCTTAACTTATGATGGAATATATCACTTATTAAGAGACAAAATTTTACGTCAACAATTCCCCATCTTATGAAAAAAGACCCCTTGATTTTAGTGGAGCATATTCTGGAGTGTATCGATTTAATTGAATCTTATTCCGAAGACATAAAAAGAGTTGATTTTCTTAGGAAAACACAAATGCAAGATGCGATTGTACGTAGAGTAGAAATTATTGGTGAAGCTGCCAAAAATTTCCCTCAAAAAATCAAAGATCAATATTCTGATGTTTTTTGGAAAGAAATGGTTTCGACCAGAAATATTTTGGTGCATGCCTATACCGACATTAGCCTGGAAGTAATTTGGAGAATTGTAAAAAAAGAACTTTTGCCACTCAAAAAACAAATGCTTCAAATCAAATCAGATTTAGAGAAAGGATAAGAACCCGTTGGTAAATTAACGAGTTTTTAATTATACTTTCAATCAGGTGTTCAGGATTTGAACTTTCTAGTCCACCATTTTATCCTTCTTGTAATCATTCGAATCTTGTTAGAGTCCTTTGTTAAATTCCTTGACCAAGTGATTGTCCGCGGAAAGATCCCCTATTTCTCTGCACTAAAAAAGATTGTTTTTTGTTTGTGGCCCCTCGCTATTTTTGCCTATTTCTTTATCAATTCGAATTTTAAGGATTATGGCGAACTTGGATGGAGCGTCTTAATTGCTGTCATGCTCATCCGCCCCCTTGCGGATGTTTTTCCTGATTTAAAGATTCTGCGATCTCTGGTGATTTTACGAAAAGAATTCGGCATTTTAGCCGGAGTACTGATTGTGATTCATTCTTACGGGTATTTTCATGCTAAAAATCAGAACCTCTTTTTTGAAATATTCAATCCCCAATACTGGCATTTCGGTCACCCGTTTTTGTGGGGCCTACTTGGGTTTTTAATAACGTTACTTCTGTTACTCACTTCCAATCGGTTCTCGGTACGACTATTAAAACGCCACTGGAAAAAAGTTCAGCTACTCGCCTACCCTCTTTTCTTTTTTAGCGCGATTCATATTGCCTTGGTTAAAAAAGGGGAGGCAATGGAAGTTCTGTTGCCTGTTCTGGCCGTCAGTGTGCTCTGGGCGATGGCCCGTTTTAAGGTAAAGATATCGGTTCTTCGTAATCAACTGAACGAAGAGCGGAGAGTCGAATGAATAGCTTATTTTTTTGTGTACACAAAAACACTGTCTTCTTCCTGCGTCGGCTGTAAATCGTGGATGCGAAAGGCGTTGGATATGAGACGGGTTCCGGGTTTTAACGTTGGCCAGATTTCTTTGTAAAATCGCTTCATGGCATTCGGCATGATGTAACAGAAAATAATATCCGCGTCGTCGTAATTTTGTTTCCACATATCCCCGAAGTACAGATTTGCCTTCGAGCCGATCAGTAGTTTTTTTAGTTTTCCAAAAATAACCAAAGGAATGGAAAGTTCATATCCGATCGCCTTTTTGGCCTGTTTAGCCGCCTGAAAAATAAGCCAGCCTCCCCCAAAACCGATTTCGTACACTGTGTCTTTTGAGGTGATATCGGCCAGCTTGAGCATGGTCACATGACGTTTGCGACTGGAGGGAACAAAAGGCGCTGTGGTAAAAGCGGCATAAAGCCCGGGAATAATGAGCACAAAAAAGACCAGTACGATCCATCGCGGGTCAAACCACTGACTCCATCCGAATAAAAGAATGAGGGTGGTTACACTGATTCCTCCAAGAAGAATAAATATAATGCTTTCGGCCATGAAATGAATTTACGAAATAACGAAGTAACGATATAACGTAAAAAAAAGAAATACAAGGAAACCTTGATCCCCTCTTTATCTGTCACTATAATGGCTACACGTTACGGGCGATTGGTAGATCCTTCGTTTTACTCAGGATGAGCTAATCGCAAGCCGTTCACTTCCTCATTTCATTCGTTGTTCACGGGCGATTAGCTCAGTTGGTTAGAGCGTATGATTGACGTTCATAAGGTCAGTGGTTCGACTCCACTATCGCCCACCATTCAACTCGCGCAACGAGTCGAATACTCTGAATAAACGAAGCTTACCGAAAGGCATGTTTAAATGAAACCGTTGTTTTGAACATAAAAAATGATATAATTCTGCACAATGTTTTTATGATTTTTTTGGCTGAAAATTATAATTGACAAATTTACAAAACAATGTAATAATTTGCTTCTATCAAAATAATACCCATGTCCTCCTCCCACACTCTATGTTCGGATGACTTACCTACTGGTGAAGTAATGCCTATCCCCGACCCAAAAACGCAACGTCCCCGTGGTCGGTTGCGTACCACTGTAGCAAGGCTTCTTGAACCATTGGCCAACTATTTACGCCCTCAGGATGAGGTAGCGGGCCTTCGTGAACAATTGGAGGTGGCCTTGCGAGAGAAAGACCAGATGGCAACCAGGGTAGATGTCTTAGAGCTTGTTATGCAGGCGACCAGACATGACCTGAATAACCTTCTTGCTGTTATTGGTGGAAACGCTGAGTTGATAATGATATCTCCCTCTGGGGATAACGGTGAAAAGGCACAAAGGATTGGACGTTCTTCAGAAATAATTCAGGAACTGCTAACAGCACTGTCTGACTTTATTAGCGGAAAACCCTTTCATGATCCTGTTGATATTAATCAGATTATAAATAAAACGATGGAGGTGTTTTTTGACCATCGCGATGCTATTCAAATTAATGTAGCAGCCGGAACAACAGCTATCGGTCATGAGGGACTTTTATTACACGTATTTGAAAATCTAATCGCCAATGCGATCCATTATGCGGAAACGCAGCGGCCAATAGCCATTCAAATTACTGCGACTGATTCTGAAGAAGATGGCTTTTTACAAGTTACCATGACGGACAATGGAGTGGGAGTGACTGAAGATGAACGTGATGCTATTTTTAAAAAAGGAGTGAGAGGCAATAACCATAACAGAGCGGGATCCGGCTTAGGTCTTGCTATTTGTAAAATGATTGTGGAACATCATGGAGGACGTACTTGGGTAGAATCTGCACCTGGAGAAGGAGCGCGGTTTTGTTTTACTTTAAAAAAAATGACTGTCACAGATGCCTCAGATTCTTAATCCCAAGTGGATAATTCAAATGGATTAAGAGTTTTTATCCACCCATTTTAAGAAATCAGAATTGCCGTAATCCAGACTCCAAAATACCACGCATGGACATTCGTAGGAGTGGATTTCACGAACAACCTGAATGATTTTTTCCTCATTCTTAGTCCGCGTTTTGATGACAATAGCCGCTTCCTTTTTTTTGATGAGTTCTTTCTTCCATACAAAATAAGATTCGGCGTCCGGCAAGATAGTGGCGCACGCGATTAGGCCTTCGGCGAGCAGGGTTTCGACAATTTGTTTTGCTTCTGCCTTAGTAGGCGCAGTGATGTAACCTACGCTGAGTTTCATAAATCATATGATCCGAATCGGATTCGTTATATTATTTTCCTTTTGTTAAACCTATGGAAATGTCTGACAGATACGAATGAAATGAATGATCCGAATAAGAATAATAATTCTGTAATTCATTCGGATTATTCGGGATATTCGAAAAATTCGGATATTAGGATTATTTAAATTAAAATATAAGGGAATACTGTAGCTCTTCCGGTTCGTGTTTTTTCATCATTCTATTCAGAATCTCCGTTAATACCCGGACGTCATAGAGGGCGCGGTGGAATTGATCTCCTTCAAATTCGACCCCCCAATGTCGTGCCACTTCGATCAGTTTGGCCGGCATCATTTGCTCGCGTGCGTAACCCACGGTACAAGCTGTCTCTTCGTTCTGATAGGGTTTCATTCCGTGTTGTATCAGGTTGGAGTTGAGCATGTCGTAATCGAATTTTACATTATGCGCGATGAGAGCGCGATCGCCACAGAAACGGATAAAGTCGCTCAGTACTTCTTTTGGGCTGCGGGCGGATTCGATTTCTTCCGCAGGGATTTGGTGCACCTCCCACGCGCCAGGGGTGATTTTGTTGGGGTTGACCTTCATGAGTTCCTGGAAGGTTTTTGGCTCTTTTCCTTTTTCCCAAATCAAACCGGCGATTTCGATAATGTCGTCATGGAATGTGTTGAGCCCTGTTGTTTCGGTATCAAAAACCACGAAACTTTCTCCGGAATAAAAACGACGCACGAGATCTTGGAAGGGGATGGGTTTCATAATTTTAAATTTTTAATTCTTAATTTTTAGACCAATGGATGAAGCTGAAAATTTTAAGCCATAAAAATTAACTCAATTCTACTTTTTGTCGGGTTTGTTTTTTAGAGCTTTGATGTTTTTTTGTTTCAAGCCGCTTTTCTTTTGATCGCCTGGATACTTTGGTTTTTTTGCGAAAAGGAGGGGTGTAGAAATAGTCATGGAGTTTTTTGGCGAGCTGACCAAAAGCGAGTAAAAGATTTTGATGTTGATTGCGCTCCGCGATGGATCGCGCGATTAGCTCTTGCGTACGAACGGCATAGCGCCGATAGGACGGAGGGATGGTGTAGATTAAACGAACGCCATTTTGGTGACGATTGACGTTTTGCCCACCCGGACCACCGGAAAAGTAAGAAATAAAAAGATCTTCTTTGTGAATGACCAAATCCCCTTTTACACCAAAATGAACAGTGAGTATTAGATTTTCCCGATCGAAAGTGACGAAAGAATTCTGCATGTGGGTATGATACCAAAACGATCCGCTTTTGACATCCCTCTTTTCCCTCTCTACAATGGCTTTTGCTGAAATTGATATAAGAATTTATTAATTTAATGTTGCATTAAAATAATAAATCAATCAAATAAAAAAGGATTATAAATTTCAAATATTAATTATCGACACTATGTCCACTTTTAAACCCGAAATACTCGCACCGGCCGGAGATTTGGAGAAGTTAAAGACCGCTTTTTTGTACGGAGCGGATGCATGCTACATGGGCGTTAAATCGATGAGCATGCGCGTGAAGGAAAATGAGATTGAACAAGATGAACTGGAGGAGGCGATCCTGCTCGCGCGGGAGCTAGGGAAAAAGCTGTATCTGACGATGAATATTCACGCGCACGAAAACCGACTGAATTTTCTGGAAAAAGAAATTGACTACTTGAAACAGCTTCATGAACGGGGGGTTGATCCGGACGCGATTCTGATTTCCGATGTGGGCGTGATCATGATTTTAAGGGAACAATGCCCCTGGATTCCCATTCACATCAGCACGCAGGCCAATATTTTAAATTCCGCCGGGATTGAATTTTGGGCCAAACAGGGGGTAACGCGTGTGGTTTTGGGGCGGGAAGTGAGTCTGCGGGAAGTGAAACAAATCCGTAAAAAACTGAAGGCGCGACAAGTAGAAGTGGAGATTGAAAGTTTTGTTCACGGAGCCATGTGCATGGCTTATTCCGGACGGTGTTTGCTTTCGAGTTTTATGTGTAACCGGGATGCGAATGAAGGCATGTGCGCTCATTCCTGTCGTTGGAATTACAAAATGCATGACGTTAAACCTCCGACGATAGAAGGGGCGGACGGAACTGAATATTTTTTAGAGGAAGAGCTGAGACCGGGGCAATACATTCCTGTTGAGGAAGACAAGGAGGGAACTTATTTTATGAGCTCAAAGGACATGTGTATGGCGGAGCATCTAGTGGATTTGATTGAGGCCCAAGTTGACTCGTTAAAAATCGAAGGACGACACAAAACACTGTATTACGTCGCTATCGCGTCACGCATTTACCGCCAGGCTCTCGATCTGGCCATGAAGGGCAAACCGCTGACGGAGGAAATTCTGGATTTGGTAGCATCGATAAACACCCGCGGTTATTTTACCGGATTTTGGTATGGCAGACCTGGCGCGGAAGGGCAGAAATATGAGGAACGACGGGATTACAATGATGATTATTGTTTTGCCGGCGTGATTCGAAAGGCGGAGGGAAACTGTGTAACGATGGAAGTAAAAAATACCTTGAAACAAGGGGATAGATTGGACGTGATCACTCCGGATAAAACTATTCCGTTTGTCCTTCACGAATTCCATGATGCCCAAAACGGCACATTGATCGAAGCAGCCCATCCCGGCCAAGGGTTTAGAATTACCTTTACAATAGAACAGCCGTTACAGGTGGGGTACGTGGTACGAAAAAAGAAAAGGAGTTGACAAATTTTGTTTTTTGAACATAAAATACACCCTAACTCAATTTAACTCTTTTTTTAAATGCCCGCGCAAGCACCGCAAAAAGCACCGGAACAAAGGCCTCTCGTTAAAGAAAGAGCCGGCGTACGGGATTTTCTTGGATTTTTGGGAATTAAAAAATGGACTCCTCCGAGTGCCGACACCCTAATTGCACCGGTAAGAAAATGTTTGTCCATTCCCTTTGTCCCCTTTAAAGCATTGGGGGTTGGATTAAAGCGTTTGATTTGGAACAAGAGAGCCACTGTTGCCGCAACGCTGGGTGTACTTGGATACGGCATTTTGAGATAAAGAAAATCTCTCTGCAAATAATGGGCTATAAAGAATCCTGTTTTGACTTTTTTCTTGTGAGCTATTTTCGGTGATTTTGATATTGTTTTTTTACACAAAGAAACTATATTGAATACAATCTAAATCAAAAATATGTCGCAGCTTTCTGGGCTCAAAGGAAAAACAATTGTTTTCATTAATTCCGGGAGTAAAAAGAAGAAATTCACACTTGAAATCGCAAAAAAACTTGGGGCCAACATTATTTTGGTCAATCAAAAGTTCGATGTGGGGAAGAAGCTGGTTGATCACTATGTGGAAGCCGATATGTACAATCACAGTGAAGTTTTGGAAAAACTCAAACTCTTTCGTGAGCGGAATCCGGAAGTGCGTTTTGATGGCGCGATTACTTTTTGGGAAGATGATGTTCCACTACTTGCCCGGGTTTGCGAAGCCTTTAAATTGACCGGAAATAGCTATCACACTGCGGTTAACACCCGCAATAAGTTTGAAATGCGCAAACGGCTGAAGGAAACAGGCCTTGGTAATCCCGCTTTTTGTTTGGTTAAAACCAAGTTTGATCTTAAGGGGGCGATAAAGGAAGTTGGCTTCCCTGCAGTCATGAAACCGGTTTGGGGCTCAGATAGTGAATTTGTTGTTCTGGTCAAAAATGAAGAAGAAGCGGAAAGTACGTTGGAATACCTCCAAAAAAACTGCAACGAAGAATTCAATGCCATTTTTAAATACAACGCCGGCATGTTTTTGTTCGAAGAATATATGACGGGGATGGAAATTAGTTTGGAGTGTTACTCTCAATTTGGCATTCCTCATGTGATCGGAATCAATGAAAAGCAACCGATCAAGCCTCCTTATTTTATAGAATATGGAGACATAGCGCCTGCGCGCATCAACTCTCAAACCGAATGGGAAGTGATTAAATTGGCTGAGTCATCCCTCATCGCGCTTGGGGTTCAAAATAGTCTGGCTCATATTGAAATCAAGATCACTCCATCCGGTCCTAAAATTGTGGAAGTGGGCTCTCGTATGGGAGGCGATGATATTTATTACAATGTTAAAAACATATGTGGAGTGGATATGGTGAAAGTGGGGCTTCAAATCGCCCTTAGAGAGCAGGTTGAAATCATTAAAAAACTTTCAACAGATTGTGTGATTTGTCGCTATTTTATCCCTCATCACTCGGGGATCATCACAAAAATAGAAGGAGTAAAAGAGACTCAGAAAAACCCTGACGTACTGAAATTATTTATCGGTAAAAATGTGGGAGATGCCATTTTGGCTCCTCCGGAAGGCTTTGAGAACGCAGGATGGATTGTGACAAAAGGGAAGACTTATCAGGAGGCGGAAACGGTGATGAACAATTGTATGAATGAGATTGAAATCAATATCACCCGCTTCCATAAAGATTCTTCTTTGGGCAAAACCAACCGAAAAAACGCGCTTTCCTCCGCATCGCTCACTCGTAGTGAAATTTTGAGAATTTCCAAAATTGAAAAAATCCGTTCGGTTGATCTGGATAATTTACGAAAACTCAATATCGGGATATTGACCAATTCGGACTTTGCAATGGAAACAAATGGAAAAGAAAACACGTTGGGCTCAACAGTTAAAAGCGTACTCAATAGCATGGGTTATCAGGTACATGTTTTTGACATGAACAAGTCGTTCATTCCGATTAAAGAAATTCAAAAAGCCAATGTGGATTTTGTGCTCAATATGTGTGAAGCGATCTATAATTCATCCCTCTTGGAATCTCATGCGCCGGCGCTTTTGGACATGCTTCAGCTTCCTTATGCGGGCTCTAACCCCGCCACCCTTTCGACCACGCAGGACAAGATCAAATCGAAAAAAATACTGGCGTATCACGATATTCCCACTCCGGAATGGGACTATGTTTGGGATATGGATGATGATATTCGTCAGGATCTGACTTATCCACTTATTGTTAAACCCTCGAATACTGATAATTCTTTTGGCATCACCAATGAGTCGGTTGTGACCAATCCGAAAGAACTCAAGAAACAACTGGAAAAAGTCGTGATGGGTTACAAAAGACCCGCGCTGGTGGAGGAATACATTGAGGGGGATGAATACGATGTTTGCCTGATTGGGAATGAAGAGGGAATAGAAGTTCTACCCCTAATTCGTTCTGTTTTTGATAAAATGCCTCACTCTCATTGGCATATTTATTCATCGGATTTAAAGAGCGGGGAAAGCAACCATATTTTAAAAACAATCCGCATTGAAAAACCGGCTAAAATCCCTAAAAAACTGGATAAATTACTGACCGAAATCGCCTGGGATGTTTATAGTATTTTTGACTGTCATGATTACGGCAAGGTGGAGTTGCGAGTGGATAAAAACGGGAACCCCTTTGTGCTGGAATTGAATCCAAACCCGCCTATTGGCCCGGATGATTTTTTGACATCTGCCGCAAAACTTGCGGGTTATGGCTATGAAGAATTGTTGGAAGAGATTATCTGGATGGCAGTACAGCGCTATAAAGACAAACCGCCTTTTTATCATTTACAATATTGATTCATGGCGAAAAATGTTCTTTTTATACCAAGCTACATTGAAGGAAAGCATGTGTATGCGTCACTTATCAAGCTGCATGATCTTGGATATACCCTTTATTCGTTGTGTGATAGAGAGCTTAATCATCCTGTAGATATATTTGAAGAACAATTCATTTGTGATATTACGAAAATAACAGACACGATGGAATTTCTGAAAAAACAAAATATCCATTTTGACGCGGTTTTTACCAATAGTGTTGAGCTTGTCACTCCGTTGATCGCGCTTCTTGCGAAACACTATGGGTTCGTAGGGAATGATCCCGGAACAGCGTTTCACTGCAGAAGCAAATATCATATGAGAAAAAAATTACAGGCAGAAAAAATTCCTGTCCCCGGATTCAGGCTGTGTAAAAATTATCAAGATGTGGAGAAGGCGGTAACGGAAATTGGAATCCCCTGTGTTCTCAAGCCCGTTGGATGGCATTCCAGTTTTGGCACTTTTATGATTCGGGATAAGAAAGACCTTGGAAAGTTGAAAATGAATTATGAAAATTCAATTCAATTCCTTATGAAACAAATTTCTGAAATATCGCCATTCACCAAAGAAGAACTGGAACTGCTTGAAATAGATGATGAAGTAAATATGGTCACTGATTATTTGGTGGAAGAGTATATGGATGGCCCTGAAATTACTATTGATGCAGTGGTTCAAAATGGGAAGGCTTATATACTTGGTATACAGGAGCAAATTATTATGCCTCCGCCTTATTTTGTTAGAATAGGAGGGTGTATGCCCTGCCAACATTCCGATAATACGCAGAAAGAAATTCAAGATTTAATACAAAAAACAGTTGAAGCCATTGGCATTCATGACTCGGCAACACATACAGAAATTATTTTTACAAAAGATGGCCCCAGAATTGTTGAAATAGCATGTAGGAGTGGTTCTGATGATCTGCATGAAGCCATATATCATGTTAGCGGATATAGCACCGTTTATGAAAGCGTGATGATAGCCCTTGGAATAAAAAGAGAATATGATTTTAATCCAAAATGTTATGTAGCCATGAGCTATTTACTGCCCGATAGGAAGGGGAAAATAACAAAAATAGAAATTCCCGAACGTGTTACAAAAGACCCGGATGTTATTGAATTGCGAATGACAAAAAATATTGGCTCTGTCGTGGCCCCACCTCCTATCGGTTTCGATTATATGGGTTTTATATCAGTAAAGGGCGATACCGAAGAGCAGGCACAGAAAAAATTAAGAGATGCCAGTGATCATATTAAAATTACCATTGCCGATGAATAAGAAAATATTAATCGTTACAGGATCCGATTACACCCCCCAGGTTTACCAGGCGTTTTATGATGTAAAAGCACTGGGGCACACTTTGTATTTATTGAGTGACGGCTCTTTTGAACCGAAAAAGGGGGTTTTTGAAAAACATTTCACTCATGACCTAAGAAAAACAAAAGAAGCGTTGGAATATATGAAAAAACAGCCTGTTTACTTTGATGCGGTTGCCATTAAAACATCAGAATGGCTGACTCCTTTAACGGCTTTTCTCGCTAAGGAGTATGACTGCATCGGGAATGACCCCATTGTCGCTTTCAATTGCCGGAGTAAGTATCATATGCGGCAACAGCTACAACAAAACGGAATTCCTATCCCCCAATTCACTTTAGCGCGGGATGAAAAAGAAATCATCCAGGCTGTCGGCCGTATCGGTTTACCTTGTATTTTAAAACCTGTTGGGGGTAACGCCAGTTATGGAACTTTTATTCTCCGCGATGAAACGGATTTAAAAAATCTGAGAGAGAAATATAGTTTCGCAATTGATTTTTTAAAAAAGAAGGCGGTTAGTGAAGATGTTTTCACATTTACTAATGAAGAAATGAATTTAATGGGTGTGGAAGAACCTGTAAACATGGTCACTGATTATTTGGTGGAGGAGCTTATGACGGGTAATGAAATCAGTGTGGACGCTTTGGTTCAAAATGATTGTGTTACCCTCATGGGTATTGAAGACCAAATTCGAATGGCGCCTCCTTACGTTCTCGAAACTGCCGCCCGGCTACCCTATGTGTGTTCTGAAAAAGAAATGGCTGAAATCCAAAATCTTATTGAGCGTACCGTGCGGGCAATGGGTATTCATAATTCCGCGACACATACTGAAATTATGTTTACACCGGAAGGGGCTAAAATTGTTGAAATCGGCTGCCGCATTGGAGGAGATGATTTGCATGATACTATTTTTGAGGTGACGGGGTACAATTTGATGTATGAATCCATTATGATCGCTTTAGGAATGGAACGAAAATATAATGTTCCGATCCAATGCCATACTTTTATGGAATTTATTTTTCCGAAAAAGGAAGGAAAAATTAATAAAATCACCGTTCCTGAAAACTTAAAAAAAGACTTTGATTTATTTGAGATTACTCTTATGGCGAAAGAGGGAGATGAAGTCGCGTTGCCCCCGAAAAGTTTTGATTACATCGGTTATGTCGCCGCCAAAGGCAAAACCCCTGAAGAGGCTGAAAATAAAGCAAAGCAAGCATTGAAAAAGATTATTGTTAATATCCAGTGAAATCTTATGAAACCATTAAAAATGGCATCTTTTGAGCTTTTGGAAATGCTTTTTTCCCCAAAAAGAGAAAAATATTATGTCATCGGCCTACCGGGAGGCCCCTGTGGAGAACTGACAAAGAATAATTATCCTCCGGATAAAATCATAGCTCCTAAGGTTTTCTGTAAAAAAACTTTAAGTAAAAAATCCATTTTTGATCTCTGGAAAAGTGAAAAAAAACAAATTCATCAAACGAATCTTAATGATTTGATCCGACGCTATAAAATAGGAGCTATCGCGCCAGATACCTACACGTCTGTTTTTCTGGATAATTGGGCGAGTAAAAATAAACTTAAAATAATTTCTACCCCTCATCAATTCCAAAAAAAATTTGAAAATAAAATTTTCTTTGACAAATTTCTGCACAAACATCAATTGCCGGTTCCTAAAAGCCTGATTTTAAAATCAGAGAAGGATTTGGAAAAAATAGATTTTTTCCCTGTTATTGTGCAGATTCCTGAAAGCAATGGTTCTTCGGGTACTTTTTTGATGCGTGAGAAAAAAGAAATTCTGCAATTGATTTCCGGCAATAAAAAAGTGAAGCTTCCTTTACTCTGCCGGCATTTTATAGAACAGGGAATTCCTTTGGGGGTGAGTGTTTTAATCGGCCCTAAAAAAATAGTTTTTTCCGCCATAAGAATGCAGGCTTATTTTTCGCAACCGGACGGGAAAAGTATTTATTATGGAATCCAGTGGGTTAAAACTTCTTTTTTCTCCGAAGCCATCATCAAAAAAATAAACCGGATGCTGTTTAAGGCCGGTAAAGAATTTCAGAAATTGGGGTTTAGGGGAATTGCCGCGTTTGATCTTATCCTCCGCGGAGAAGAGCTATATTTTATTGAATGTAATCCGCGTACCGGCGGTTCCACACCGCATATGGCCTTCCGGACGGAGCTTTTGCATGGCCTGGTGTTTACTGAGGAATTCATTAAAATCACAACGGGCGGAGAATTGAGCGCTCATAAACCGTTTATCCCGGATTCGAAGTATGAAGGATTTAATCTGGATTGTGGTTTTATGGCTTATTACATGCCTGCCGGTCAAAGAGTAAATGCACTAAAAAGCGGCATTTATAAATTTCAAGAGGGAAAGCTTCAATTTATTTCTTTTAAAGTTGAGAAGTTTACAGAAAAAAAAGGCTCTATTTTTGTTTATTTTGTCCGGCCTGACGGAGAAGTGTTAAAAGCATCAAATTTTATCGGTTTCATGTTGACCCATTTTCCGTTATTGAAAATGACAAAAAATAAGTATACTTTTTCAGCGAAAGCTCAGCGTTTTTTAAAACACGTTGAAAATGTAATTATTAAAAAATGAATTCAATCCCCTGTTTCCAGGAGCGTTTAAAGCTCATTGAAAAGGTTAAAAATCGTTTTATTACCCTTGCAAAAAAGAGGGGGGATCCGTTGTATCTTTTTGACAAAAAAGAGGTGCAAAAAAATGTTCAGATGTTTAAAGACGCTTTTCGCAAGGAGGGAGTGGATGTCCATCTGTTTTATGCCACAAAAAGCAATTATTATCCCGGGTTATTAAAAACAGTTGTGGAAGAAGGGGAAAATTTGGATGTATCGAGCCGGAGAGAATTGGATTTGGCCTTAAAATCGGGAGCAAAGAACATTATTTATACCGGTCCCGCAAAAACCGAAAAGGATTTTGAGCTGATTTTAAAACATCACAAAAAAATCACAGTCAACTTGGAGAGTCTTCGTGAGTTGGAGCTACTTGCCAAAATGGCTAAAACAAAAAAAACAATCGTTCGATGCGGGGTGCGAATTTATACCAAAATGCAGACGGGATGGACAAAGTTCGGAATTCCGATGGAAGAACTTGCCGATTTTTTTCATCAAGCCCAACGGCATTCTTCTATTCTTTTTTGTGGTATTCATTTTCACATCAGTTTCAATAAAACTTCCGAACAATATGTAAAAACAATCGAGGAACTTGCTTGTTATCTCAAAATCAATCTAACGGAGCGGGAACGAAAGAAGTTTGAATATTTGGATATCGGCGGTGGATTTTACCCTCAACAATGGCAGGCATTTTATGGCTGGAACCCCGAACAAAAAACAGACCTTTCGACAGATTGTTTTAATGTTGTTTTTGAAGATAAAATCAGACCCCGAACACTACCTCTTAACGTACAGCCAATCGAATTATTTGCAAAAAAAATCTCCGCCACCTTTAAAACAAAAATACTTCCCCTATTGCCATGTGTGACTTTATATGCGGAACCGGGACGGTTTATTTCTCATAGTTCCATGCATTTTTTGCTGAATCTGACGGATATTAAGAATGACCGGATGGGGATCGCGGACGCGGGAAATAATATGGTGGGGTGGGAACTGTTTCAGTTTTATTATTACGCGCCTATCTTTAATCTTTCCCAATTCACCACCACTCGGGAGATTCCTTTCATCACTTATGGTTCCCTTTGTACGCCGGACGACATTTGGGGGTACTACATGTATACCAAGGGGCAACCTAAAGAAGGAGATATTCTTTTGATGCCCTATCAAGGTGCTTATACCTACACACTGGCACAGGAGTTTATCCGGGAAATTCCGCCGGTGATTGACCTGGAATATTAGCGCAACGAAAAAAGGGTTCCGTAAACAGTTTCTTCGGGTTTGTGTTCCTGTTGCCATCTGATCATTTCCCGGAAAGTTTTTTTTAACGGACTTTCGGTGTCACTAAATAGCAATTCCTCTTCTATTCTGGGCGGAATACTGGATTCTCCATAAGAAACGTGAAATGGCGGCACCCCTTCTTGCAGCCCTTCAAATCCATACTCTTTGATATTCCCATCTACCAGTTTCATCATTGCTTTAAGCCTTTCCCTTTCCTGATCCGTTAAAGCCTCATTGGAATCCCCATTTTTTCTTCCCCCGAAATAAGTGGTTAAACCATGCCGAGCGCCTACTTTCATCCGATTGATTACAGCTGCCGGCGTATGAGTAACTCCCATTACTCCGAGCACATCCCTTTCCTCACTCAAAAGAACATCCAGCATCTCTTTGTTTATCCCCGCGTCTCTGCTGCTATTTTCTACGGTAGTCAGCAGTAAATTCAGCACTTTTCCGGTTCCTTCCCCCTCCTCATACTTAACAAGACTGGCTCCTTCCGTTTTACCGTCTTTAGAAAAAACATAAACTTTATCCGCGGATCCTAAATCCCCATCCCTAAAATAATTCTGCATTAATGTTTGGACAAATTTTTCATCATCAGGTCTGAATTCTTCGGGAGCATCTCTGTCTTCGAAAACATCGAATATAATTTTACCGAGGGGGGGATTAAAGCTCTTAAAGCGGCTTCGTCACCCATTAACCCCTTCCGATCACGGATTTCCATTACGTGTACTGCGAACCCTTTTTGTTTTAAACCTTCCGGGAGATCGGTTACTTCAGTTGTGGTTGTATATTTACTCAGAGCCGGAACCGCCAGCGGACTTGCCGGAACCGCCTGCCCTAACTGAGCACGTATTGCATCTGTTGTGGCTAAATCTTTCTGATGGCCTGTCGCTTCTGCCACCGCATCTGTTGTGGCTTCTGCCGGTTCCACCGCGCCCCCCGCAAGAGGTGGAGTGAATGCTTTTGGAGCTACCATTGGATCTGATGGATCCGTTTGAACATTTGGAGAAGTCATAAGTAAATTTGTTTAAATTTTAAATCTTAATATTATGGTAAAAATAAGCTGAAGAATTGGAGGTTTAGGATTCTCCGATCAGTTTTTTCCGTACGCGAATAAGCGCACCGGATATATTCTCTCCGGGGCGTAAATCGATCAGCCGTTCAAATGTTCTTTGAAGAGGATCACCAGGCGAAAATCTCAGCTCTTCTCTGGTATACTGAGGTATTCCATACTCTCCAAAATTGATCAAATGCTGAGGGAGACCCTCCTGATATTCGTCCAGTCCAACCATTTCAACCTGCCGCTGTTCTACGGGCAGAAGATCATCAATGACTTTTCTTTCCGCCGGAGAAAGAGGGGTGTCCATGTTTCCCTTCCGGAATCCGCAGTAATAAGCCGCAAATCCGTTTTCTTCCGCAACACTGAACTCTGTTTTCACCGCCGCCGGAACGAGACTGTCTGACATGACGGCCTGGGTATCCTTATCCCCGTAAGGCTGTCCGATTAAACTTTTGGCGATTCCTGGCCTTCCTCTTAAATTTTTATCTATAGTGGCAAGAAGCGCATAAAAAACAGTTCCGATTCCTTCTGCTTCTGTTTTGTACCCCGACGAATACCCCACTACTTTTTCTGGAGAAGCAATAAAATATATTGTAGAAACTGGAAAGGTCGGTAAATAATCTCTTACAAATTCGTCTATAAATTCTGGATCGTCTGCTTTGAATTTCCTCGGAGTCGGTTTCCTTTCTTCTAGGGCATTTAATATTAATTCTCCAAAGTAAGGAACTCTCTTCCGAAACATTTCCGGAGTTTTGAATTTTTCTGGATCTGTAACATCGAGTCTAAATATTCGAAGGTTGTTCTGACGTAATGCTTCTGAAGGCGGGAGTTCTGTTACCACAGCACATTTAGGAAAAACTTTTTCCATTAGTTCACGAACGTTCATGACAACAGCTTTTTCTGTATGAACAGGCTGTATTGTGGAAACTAACGGATCTTGTTGTCTATCCGGTAAGGTCATATTTTTTATATTAGCAATCTCTTTATTATACCCTAAAATACCCCAAAAAACAATTGTTTGAGTTCATCCTGGCCTGTCCGCCGAAGTCACGTAGGGCGGGAACCCTGCCTACCGGCAGGCAGGCTCCACATCCCGAAAATAACTTCTATATACTGCTTTGGTGGGCAAGAGAGGACTTGAACCTCCACGTCCCGGGGGACACAGCGCTCTGAACGCTGCGTGTCTACCAATTTCACCACTTGCCCCTATCGTACGCTTATTGTAATGAAAATGAGTGATGAAGCAAGATAATGATCGGAGGGAATGTGTATACTTGAATCCCAATAAACCTTGTGATAAGGTAATGGGGCTTTTTTTGAGGGTCGTTAGCTCAGTCGGTAGAGCAGTAGCCTCTTAAGCTATTTGTCCCGGGTTCGAGCCCCGGACGACCCACCATTCAAAATCATCCGACAATACTCTATCAAAGCAATGATTGAAACGTCCGTGGCGAAGAAGCCTCGAAGATGTCACTTTTTGTTTTCTTCGCAGATACAGCCAATCCTCATTTTTGCAAAATCATGGTATCTTTTAGGCGACAATAAATACCGGATATGCGAATTCTTTTTTATACGGACACTCCCCATGTTGGCGGGGCGGAAAAACAGATGGAATTGCTCGCGAAAACAGCACGAAAAGCGGGGCATTCGGTGTGTTTGGCTTATGGGGTATACAGTCAGCTAAATAACGGACGTACGGCGTTGGAAAAGGCCTATAACGAACTGCTTTCCATTCGGACGATCCACAAACATGACCCAAGACATTATTTTGCGTTGAAACGGATTTTGAAAAAAGGACATTTTGATCTGATTCATATTCATCTGTGGAACCCCGGCAGTTGCCGCTATGCGTTTTTTGCAGCGAGTCAGGTAGGGGTTCCGATTGTGACTACCGAGCACGATCCTTTTGCATTGCACGGGTGGAAACAATGGGTAAAAAAGAGATGCATCAAAAGGACGAAACAGACGATCGCGATCAGTGCCGACAATTTTAGACAATTAATGGACACGTTCGACATTCCGCAGGAACGGCTCAACCTGGTGCACAATGGCATTGAGTTGAATCGTTTTTTGGACAAAATGAATGGGGCACAGTTACCCATTCCGCCGGGAGATACGGTGATCACGTGCATTGCGGAAATGCACCCGCGAAAAGGACACCGATTTCTTTTGGACGCGTTTTCCGAGCTGCAAAAAACTATTCCCGATCTTCATCTCATGCTGGTGGGCACAGGACCACTGGAGGATGAGCTGAAAAAGAAATATGGTGATCAACCTAATATTCATTTTTTGGGTTGGCGGGAAGACGTGCCGGAAATTCTGAAGGCTTCGGATCTGTTTGTACTGCCTTCGCTAAAAGAAGCGTTTGGATTGGTGGTGGTCGAAGCGATGGCAAGCGGTGTGCCGGTGATCGCGACGCGTGCCGGAGGTGTGCCGGAACTTGTGGAAGATGGCAAAAGCGGATTACTCGTTCCACCAGCGGATAGTACAGCGCTGACCAGCGCCATTGCGACGCTCATTCATGACCCGGAACGGAGGCGGATTATTCAAAAAGCCGGACTGGATCGCGCCCGATTGTTCACGGCAGAAAAAATGACGGCAAAAACCATAAAAGTTTACGAAAAAGCGCGGTTTGTTTAACAGCAATAATGGTTGTGTAACGGTAGAGACGTAAAATTTTACGTCTCTACGATACAATGCAACCCATTCAACACAAAACAAACCGCGAAAAAAACATTGACAAATTTTTTAAAATAGATATAATTAACTTCCTAACACTTAAATTTTTACTCCATGAAGAAACCCCTTCCTCTACCAAAAGCTGAAGTCCAGCAGATAGTAACTGGCCATACCACGCATGACGGACGACCCGTAATTTGGGTGCCTGATGAAAGAATTTCCAAGCTTGCCACTCCAAATGAAGGGTTGAATATTAAAAGAGCAGATGAATGCTTAGTTGAAGCTATCCGCAGAGCAGTAGAATTACTGGGTTTATCTTCTCCTAATGCCTTACGGGAAAGTCTTTTTGTTCAACCTTCTGTTCCTTTAAATAGCGATAGTGGCATTGAACAGTTTCAAGAACCGGGCACGACTGTTTCACAACCTGTTTTGACTGTAAGTCGATTTAATTTCCGTGATAATCTTGATCATGCGAAACTTTCCTCTGTCAGGGGCTTGTTTCATAATGATGATTCACGGATCTGGATAGGACGAAATACGCCAAATCTCATGGGACTTATTCATGAAACAGCTCGCATGTATGATGGAGTGGAAATTCCTGCTTCTTATATATTTATGCCCCAAGCCAAAGATGCGCTGTTGTGGTTTAGGAAGTATTATAGTCGGTTGTTGGAAGCAGATTTAGGACGATGTGCAGAAACCCTACTAAGAAAAGGAGGAAAAGTGACTGCCACATACACGCTTCCTGCGCAGAAATATGAAGAAGCTGTTGCCGATCAAGGAAGGCTTTTGCTACATTCGCTAGGCCAGAATGTATAGATTATAATTAAAAGAATGAAAAACTGAACCTAGATTAGAAAATCTATGTTTCGGCTCTTAAGAGATATCAATAACTAGATTATTTCTTCCTTTTTTCTGCCTTCTTCTCCTTCTTTTTCATCGCTTCTGCCGCGTATTCTTTGCCGTATTCCATGAGCTTCATCATGATTTTTAGCGGTTGCCACAAATAGTGATTGATGAGGTCCATGGTGTCTTTTGTTTTTTCGGTAACCGTGCGGACATTTTTAAGAATGCGCACCAGGTGATAAACCGCGAGAATCAGAAAGAGCCCCAACAATCCTGAAACGACCGTTAGGGTAAAATAAAGAACGTCGAGTGGTGTTTGGTAAAATTCGGTCATATTTGTTTTTTTATTTTTATTGTGCTCTAATTTTAGCAAATTTGTTGCCATTATGAAAGTAAAATCATTTTATCTTTTTCCGCCAACGTTACTGCTCGGGCTTTCCGCTCTGTTTAGCCGGTTTTTGGGAGTGGCTCGGGATCATCTATTGGCCAAAACATTTGGCGCGACCGCCGGAGAGGGGATTTATAATTTGGATGTGTATTACGCGGCGTTTCGGATTCCGGATCTACTTTATAACCTGCTGATATTCGGCGCGATTTCGGCGGCGTTTATTCCGATTTTTACGCGATACAAAAAAGAGGGGGATTTAAAAAACGCCTGGGCTTTTGCCAGTTCGATGTTGCATGTGATGCTACTAGGCATACTGGTGATTGCCGGCGCGACGTATTTATTGGCTCCGTATCTGGTTCATTTGATTGCCGGCGGTTTTGGCACGGAAGATCTGGCGCTGACGGTAAAACTGATGCGCGTTCTTTTGATCTCACCGATTCTCTTCGCGGTTTCTTCTGTAATTATCAGTTTACAGGATTCGTTTAAATGCTTCTTTTTCCGCTCTCTTTCGCCGCTTTTTTACAATTGCGGAATTATTATCGGCATTCTTTATTTTGGCGCCTCGTTTGGAGTGATGGGGGTGACTTGTGGCGTGATCATCGGCGCGGCGATGCAATTGCTTGTTCAGGTGCCCGCGTTATGGCAAATCGGGTTTAAACATGTGTGGGTACTGGGGGTGACGAGACCGGATATAAGGAAGGCGTTTACGTTGATGATCCCGAGGGTACTTGGGCTTTCGCTCAATCAAATCGGTTTGCTTGTGAACACGCTGATCGCGAGTTTTTTAATGACCGGTTCTATCACTATTTTTTATCTGGCGGACAATTTGCAATCCTTGCCATTGGGGTTGATCGGTGTGAGTTTCGCGATCACCTCTTTTGCCACGCTTTCGGAACTAGCCGGTGAACCGACTCCGGAGGCCTTCGCGAAGGAGATCAAACGGGTCACGCATAAAATCTTGTTCTTGATCATCCCTGCGACGGTTGGCATGTTGCTTTTGCGACATGAAATTGTAAATGTGATTCTGGTGAGTGGAAAATTCAGTAGTAGTGACGCGATTTTAACGGAGCATGTTATTGGTTTGCTGTTGCTTTCCGCTTTCGCCCAATCATTGATTCCCCTAATCAGCCGTGGGTTTTACGCGTATCACGACACTAAAACGCCCGTATTCACCGCGCTCATCGGCGCCCTTGTGAACGTGGGACTGAGTGTGATTCTGGCGATTGTTTTCCAATGGGGAATTCCGGGGATCGCGGTTGCTTTTACGGTGGGGAATATTGTGAACTTTTCTTTGTTGGCGATTTTTATGAAACGAAAACTCAAGACCACGATTCTTGACTGGCGAAGGATCGTGAAAGTAATTATCGCGAGCACAATCATGGGGCTGAGTGTAGGGTTCGGACAATATGTTCTGCCTTTTGAAGGAGGCTTATTCCAAAAAATCGCGGGACTGCTAATGGTAACGGCCCTAGGTGCTGTGGTTTATTTTATTTGCGCTCATTTATTGAAAATTCCGGAACGACGGATGATGAAGTTTTAACCCTCGTTTGACCGAAAGGGCAAAGAAGCTTCGTAAAAAAGCCACAAAGGCAGAACAATTGCTTTGGTATGAAATTTTGAAAAGCAAACAAATGGAGTATCGTTTTTTAAGACAGAAACCGATTGATTGTTTTATTCTTGATTTTTATTGCTCAAAACTGCTTTTGGGTATCGAGGTGGACGGCAGTAGCCATGACAATAAACAAGAATATGATGAAGCGCGAACCGGTCGATTAAATTTTTTGGGCATTAAAATTATTCGTTACACAAATGAGGTCATCTTAAAAGATATTTATAGCTAAATCAAAATAAAATGACACAATATCATCACTGCCTATTTTGAAGGAAATAGTGGGCAAAGGGATTTCTTCCCCACCTACTTCAAACAAATCAAAATAACGAATGGGATTATACTATTCCAGCTATATAGGGTGCGTGAAAATCTTTTTGATGAAATTAAAAACAGGGAAGCTGAACTCTCTCTTTAAAAAACGCGGGATTCCGTGTCGGTACACGGAATGACGAGAAAAAAAGGAGGGGAAACTACTCCAACCCTTCTACGATCCGGGTGAATTGCGTGCCACGTTCTTTGGCATTGGTGAACATGTCAAAACTCGCGCAGGCAGGGGAGAGGACAATGTTGTCTTCCGCTTTTGCCAAATGATGAACGTCGTGAATGATCTGCGAAAAATTGCCCGAAGTGTTGTAAGTGAGGGCAGAGGATCCGGCACCGATTTCCCTTAAGGCGGTTTGAATAGTCTCGCCCTCCTGGCCGTAAAGATAAACGCGAACGCCGTGGGATTTTATTTTGTCGGCTAAAAAGGAAAAATCCGATTTTTTGGAACTTCCCCCCAGTAAAAGAATGAGATGTTTTGGATTGAACTGGTCGATGGCCATCATGGCGGACTCGGGAGAAGTGGAAGAAGAGTCGTTGTAAAAATGGATGTCGTTTAACGTGCGAATGTGTTCCAATCGGTGGGCAACGCCTTTGAACAGTTTCATCTGTTCCGCAATTGTGCTGACAGGAACGTGATGGAGTGCGGCGAGTGCGGCCGCAAAAAGAAGGTTGTCCGGGTGAGTTTTGACAAGCAATTGATCATGACGGATCACTCCTTCTTCTTTTCCCTCATGATGAACAGTGAGTGTGCCCTCTTTCCATGCCGCCCAACTCTTCCCCTTCTGTTTACCGACCCATAAAATTTGAGCGGACGTGCTTTCCGCCATTCGGGTGGAGTTTTCCTCATTCGCGTTTAAAACCGCCCAATCTTCCGCGTTTTGATGGCGAAATAGATTTTCTTTGGCGTGGGTATAATCTTCGAGTGTCACATGCCAGTCGAGATGGTTGGGGGTGATGTTGAGCAACGCGGAAATGTGCGGAGAAAGGGAAAGGTCGGCAAATTGAAAACTGGAGACTTCCATTAAAACCGGATTGTTTGGATGCTCCATCACCTCTTTTAAAACCGGTGAGCCGTCGTTTCCTCCAAAAATCAGAGAGTCGCCGTAATGGGCTTCCAGTATTTTCCGCGTGAGAGCGGTGGTGGTTGTTTTTCCGTTGGTTCCGGTGATCGCAGTAATGTGATCGGCGGCCAACTCTAGGGCAAGGCGTGTTAAAGAAGTGATAATTGCACCTGATTCGATAGCGGAAAGGATGGATGGAAGTTCGTAATGGATCCCCGGACTCCGCATGATTGTTTTGAATTGAGAAAGATCATCAAAAGCGCCTTCGCCCAAGCGAGAATGAACGCCCGCAGGCATCATGAGATTGTCTTTCTCATCGCAAATGGTGATGTCGGTCACCCCCTGTTTTTTTAAAAAATCAAAGGCTGCTCGTCCTTCCGCGCCGTAACCGAGAATGGCCACCGGCGATTTAATATTTAATTTTTTCATGGTTTGATTATACCCATTCTCATCCCGAGCGCTAGTCGAGGGCTCTGAAACTATGACTAGACCATATAATCAAACATAACAAAACATAATTAAACATAATAAACTTTGACAAGCTTAATCTAATTAACCTATATTTGCTTCAGTTAAGTTGAAATATAAACAATTTAATTAAACTTAATAAAAGTAAATAGAACTTAAACAAACTTACCTAAAATTAAAAGAAATTAATTAAAATAAAACAAGTTTGCTTAAATTAAATAAAATTAAGTTAAATTAAATAAAATTAAATCAAATATAAAAAGAAAATAAAAATTGCTTACATTGCTCGGAAAAATTTACACCACAGAACAAGTTGCCTCCTTGTTACAAATTCACCCTCTTACGGTTCTGAAATACATTAAAGAGGGGCGTCTGAAAGCTGTAAAACTTGGGCGCGTCTATCGCGTTCAAGAAGCCTTGATACAGCAGTTCCTGGAAAATGAATCCCTGTAGCCCCCTGTCTTATCCGCCTCTCATGGTGGAAATAAAAACAAAAAAGAACCATAAACCTCTCATCACGAATCATTGTTGGGGGGTTTTTGGTGTAAATAATTTATTAATTTATTCACGTTTTTGTTAAAAACGTTTTATTGATTTATTAATTTATAGCTAAACCATAATAAAATGACACAATATCATCACTGCCTATTTTGAAGGAAATAGCGGGCAAAGGGATTTCTTCCCCACCTGCTTCAGGCGGGTCGAAATGACGAATGGGATTGTGCCAATTTATACTATTCCAGCTATATACCTGAAGAAAATAAATTAATAAAAACTTTGTGGTCAGGCAAAATACAATAAATCAATAAATTATTTACACACCGGTACCGCCGCACTGCCTCCTTTGTTGGCGCAATGTTCCGCAAAAATAATACTCCACTCTTCGCAAGTCATGCTGACATCAACATCGCCTTTACTTTGAGGTGCCTGAGTGGCTCTTTTTATTTCCCCATTGATGGCGAATAATTTTTGGGCAAGGGCTTCGGTGCTGTTTTTGGACAGATTGTTGAACCTGAGGCTGAAGGTGAGTGTTGTTTCCGCTTCGGACAATTGGATATTCTTGTGCTGAATGGAATCCTGAATTTCCTGTGCGATTTGTGCGGGATTTTTGGTGGAAAGTTTAGAACGGCATTGCTCACATTTTCCTTTTTTAAAAGCGACAGATTGTTCTTCATTGCACGGAAACCAATTGTTTTCATCCGCCATATAATAAACACAAGATACTTTCCCGGTTGCACCTTCTCCTTTGTATAACGCGGGATCGAACAAAGGAGTAATGGGACCAATCAATGCCTTGAGAATACCCCATTGTGTTTCAAATTCGGCAGCCACTCCATCGATTCCTCCCTGGCCTTTCATAAGACTGTTGGTGTTGCCGCCTTTTTGGCCGCCAAGGCCCAAGGCAAGCAGGTTGGCTTTGATCCATTCCGCGGCACGAACGCGCGCGCGGGACTTTGCCATGGCCCAAATATTTCCCCATTGCGCGTTGCTTCCGGAGGCCGCGGAGGCGAAACGGTCCCAACTGTTTTCCAGATCTTTAAACGCGGCCTCAAACTCACCGGCAAATCCGCCATAAGGGCAATCGATGTAATAATTTTTTCCCTCATCAAAAAGCAGTTTTGTATCTTCGAATTTGGTTTTCATGAGCTTGAGAATGGCGCGCAATATTTGGTAGTCTCCCCACAACAATGTGGCGTTTTCAGAGTTCTTAAGAAGCCCCGAACGCAATGCTTCACGGCGAACGGTATCCCGCAATTTTTCCACTTCAAAAATATCATCGCGCAAGCAAGAGGTTATGGGGCCTTTACCGGGCAGTATATTGAAGATCAACAGCAAAGATTCACCATAACTCGCCAGCGCTTCTTTCGCGTCGGTTATTTTGGATTCACCGAGTAGCTGAGTGTACGCCCCGGGCAAACCCGTAGGCTCATTTTGTTCCCGATTTTCTTTGTCATCCTGTTTTAGTTTTTCGACGGTTTTGTCGTCAAATACTTTTTTAGCAGCCTGTGTACCGGTTCCTACTCCATTTTGTTCCCGCGCGGCAGTGGCGTGAGATTTGATGGTTTCTATTTGATCGGAAAGCACCGGAGAAAAAATCGCATGGGTGTTGGGCACCGCTGTAAAGGCGATTATGGGGAGGAGAAACAGGCTGATGATTTTAGGATTTAAAATTCGCATTCTTTTTTCTCACGAAATTTAGAGGTTTGATACATGGATACAAAAACATTTTGGATTTTTTCGAAGCTCGAACGCCACTGCTCCAGCAAAGGGAGAATCCGGCCAGCAAATTGGACTTCGCTTTCCGCGTCGGAATTCAGACGATAATTTTTGAGTGATTCAAAATACGCCTGATCTTTTTGTTCTTTGAAATTATTGTATTCCGTGAGGATCTTGTTGAGATCGGCGGTTCGGATGACTGTTGGCTGAGCGACCTCATTATTTTCATCCACTTTGTTGGCGCGCTTTTGCCGGTCTTTTTTTTCTTTTTCATTGGCTTTTCCGGCATCCGAAAAAGGCTTGGCGAGATCGGATAATTTGGTTTTGGATTTGACGGCAACATTGAGATTGAATGAAACGCTGGGACCCCAACGGTTACTGATGGCAAAAGCGGATTGTGTGTTTTCGAGCGGCGCTACATTTTTTTGTAGCATTTGATCGAGCGCGTCTACCATGCCACGGATGTGACAATCGATACAGTGTTCGTTGAGCGCGTAAGGCGATTCGGGACGGTTCTCTTTTTTGACATTCACACAAAACAGCGCTTCGATAGAAAGTGCGATTTTCGATTTTTCTTCGTCATCCTGCCAGCCTTTTCCGAAAAGAAAATCCCGTGTGGCGTCAAAATCCCCGCACAATTCGGTGGCCACGCAAGCGGATGTTTTTTGACCCATCGCGGTGATACTGATTTCGCTTTCTCCGGGGGGACAAGGCGGTCTTTTACCGGGGGCAAAAGCTTTGAGCACACCACCGACAAACGGACCCGGATATTTGGGAGATTGAGGAACTTGAGGTTGCCCAACATCCCCTGGTTTAGGAGGGTAAGTGCCGGGAGGACAGGCATTTTCTCCGGAAGAAGGGGAAGTGCTTTCGGTACTGCCGGTACTTTCGGTGGTGGAGGAGGCGGACGAAGATGAATTATTGGACGAATCAGAATCCCCCTTCTGAGGATTGGATGAAAAAGAAGTGAACGTCACCGCCTCGGGGTCAAAACATTGTAGTGAGCCGATATCCTCAAGTTTGCAATCCGGCGCGCAGCCGTCTCCGGCCTTATTGTTGCCATCATCACAGGCTTCGCCCTGATCCAATACACTGTTTCCGCAAAGAGGAGGAATGACTCCCAAAATACTTGCCGTGGACGGGTTGGAATCAGGAACATCCGCATTGGGATCGTCGGCTGGAAGACATTCGGGTTGAGCGGAGGGCGTGCTGCCTTCCGCAGACCCCTGTTGCTCATTTTGAACACCTCCGGAAGGATTGGAGGAGTTGGTGGTGTCGGATTCCCCCGTATCCCCCGCGGACGATCCGGAAGCCTTTTTGTCGTCTTTAACGGGGAATTTATAAATGTCGTCTTTCCATTGTGCCTGACTGCCAAACAAAATGATTTCAATCACATTCAAATCGTCGATCAAATCAAACGGACTATCGGAAGAATCTGCATTGTACCATTTTTCGCTGGCGGAAAATTCCCGCTTCATCCCTTCGCGAATGTGATGGAGTGTTTTTTCTTTTTCATACGCGGCAAGGATATTTTGAGTGAGCACACTTATGCCTACGTCCGGTCTGCCTTTTAATTCGTACGCCAGTCGAAGTGATTCCGGAAGTGTGTCGATATCAATCGGTTCCAGGTTGAGAATGCCTCTGACGATGTCGGATTTAAGAAACACCCCCTTATCGTTAATCGCGTCTTCAATGTCAAATTGAACCGCAACAATGTCGTAAATGTCTTCGTCGTAGCTTTTGGCCGCGTCGCAGTAAACGGAATGGTAGGTGGTTTCGAGCGCTCCTTCGGTATCGCAAAACGCCGCGTAGGATGATTCACTCCACAAGAGAGTGGAGAAGAGGAGAATGCCGATGCTGATGAGGAAAGATTTCCTGATCATAATTTTATTTTTTCGTTATGTCTTTTTTTTCGTCCGCGGTGACCGGAACGACGATGAGGGGAGAGTGGAATGAACGGGACCTTGCGCCGAATCCCAACGGAGCTACGCTCCGGCGCAAGAAATTAGAGCAATTTGAATAAGTTATTTGGATTTACTCGCATCTTCTATTCGGGAAGGAAGTGCCAGAATGACTTTTCGCAGTTTCGCGAGAATGTTCCGATAATCATCCAGATTTTTCATCATGCATTGCAACTGAATGTGCATGATGTACGCCTGACGCATTTCGGTGAGCATGCCCATGGTGGTGTCGATGGCAACGATGGCATCCTCAAGTTCGTTAGTCACCAATCGATTGAGCTGACGAGTGATGGAAAGGCCTTGTTCGATTTTGGTGATGAGGATTTTTTCCCAGTTCATGGAATAAAGCCCCCGTAAATAATCCGAATACGCGTTGTAGGCTTGGAGCACAAAGGGGAGGATGGCCTCCGATCCCGTGCTCTCGGCCATGGGATTGAGTTCTCCGGGCTCCAGACAGGCGGAACCCACACCGGAAATACTGTCTTTGATTTCGGTTTCCGCGCCGTCAAAAATGCATTCCAAATACTGGTGATAAAGGTCTTTGGCTGTATCGAAAGCGATTCTGAATTCAACCACAGTGGTCATTTCTTTTGAAATATTTCCGAAAGGGTGGTAAGGAGCGTCAGTTTGTTCGAACTGTTTGAACTCCTTTAAACATTCCTGAGCGGATTTGGAAACCGGTGGTGCATCGGTTTCGTCAGCGGAAAAAACAGGGGATGACACTATTAAAGTCAACAGGAGGATGAGGAAAGTGCTGATGATTTTTTTGAAATGAAAAAGGGGCATAAAATGTAAATGTAATGGATTAAGTGCATTCTTTGATGTAACACGGAAGACGGTCGTCTAATTGTTGTATGAAGTTTTTGAGTGTTTCCGCCGCGCCTTCCATCGCGTGCATTTTGTTGAGGATGGTTGTTAATTTGGACTCGAGAGCAGTGGCTTTTTGACGGGCATGCGTGCCCTGAAGCACTTTTTCCAGCGTGATGAACGCGTGAGAACGGTTTTGAGTGTATTTTAAGGCTTCTTTAAAGGCACTGTCTTTGTTGTCGGATTTCGGGTCGGCGAATTCCAGACTGAGATAAGTGAGACACGCGTTATAATTCGCATTGATGGGAGCGATTTTGCTCTGACTATCCGGAACGTGGCATTGTGATAAATAGCGGAGTTTGGTTCCGGGAATCTCGAGATCTTCCGGATCGGCACAACCGGGGATGACGCCGATATTAGCTTTAGAGACGCCGCTGGAAGTGGACACCGGACTGGCATTGCCGCTATAACGCACCATACTGCATAAATAATCCAGCCAACAACGGTAGGTACGCACACTTTCGAAGGCTTCATCGACCATTTTGCTTGCCGGTTTTTCCTGTTCAATCAGTGTTTCTAAATTGCCTTCCCATGCTTTACGCATGAGGTGCATTTCGTTCAAAAAAGATTGATGACAAACCGGCGGACGATCGTCTTCCTCCTGAATTTGAGGATAAGGAAGATCGCTCTTGGAATACAGCGGAATCTGTGCCAGCAGAACAACAAAGATAATGCCGATGGCCAGAAGAATGATTTTTTTCAAATTTTTATTTTTTAATTTTAAATTTTTAAACTCGTGAACGAAACCTGATACCCACTTCCTCCCCTGAGAAATGTGAAATTTATAATTTAATAATTAACTTGATTGCTCTGCTGATAAATAACGCTATGTGTTTCTACGTCGGTAATCGCGTTCATGATCACATCTCCCGGCATCAGATCGGCTTCGTAATCGAGGAAATAACAGAGAGGCCCTTTGTTTACATAAACTCCGGGTGGATTATCGGCTGTTTTGTCGACAACATCCGGACAGCCATCGATGTCTTCAATACCGTCGAGATCTTCCGGCACCGGAGGGCAAACGTCTTCAAATTCACACACGTCACCAATGTGATCAAAATCGCTGTCCGTCTGATCGGGATTTTGGGTGAAGATACAATTGTCTTCGCTCTCCTTCTGTTTTTGTAAACTGACGATGCCGCTAGCATCAAAAATACACAACAAGTTGGAAACAGTATCCGCGTCGATATCCGTATCACACGCGTCGATAAGGCTATCACCATCGGTATCGTTTTGATTGGGATTGTTGATGCAAGGGCAGGCGCCTGCTGTGGCTCCGGTGTCTCCAATAGAACCAGTTTCTCCCGGATTTTGTTCTCCTCCGGTTGGCTGGCCAGTGCCTTGCGATTGACCCGAGGACTGACCTTCTGTCTGATCGGGTGCCACTTCGCTTCCTGTTTCGGAAGTACTGCCCACAGGAGGTGTCTTGCCGAATGGCTTTTCGCCTCCGTGAGGAGTGCTGTCTTTGTTGTCTGGAATGCCATCACCGTCCGTATCGGGACTATTTGGATTGGTTCCCAAACGAAATTCCTGCAACGCGGTGAGATGATCTCTATCGGCATCACTTGCCGCATCCGTGTCGTTGAGCGGATCGAGATTACTGAGCATTTCCCACGGGTCAGTCATGCCGTCTTTGTCGCTATCTACCTCGGTACACTCTTGAATGTTAAGGAGGCCACTGCCCATGAACGCGAACTCCGCGCGGGTGATTTCCTCATCGGGAAAAATGAATCCGGAATGATTGGGGATCAGGCCTATTTCCACCGCGGTGTAAACGTAGTCTTTGTACCACGCGTAATCCGGGACATCGAGGAAAGATTTTTCCGATGCTTTTTTGATTTCGATTGCGGACTGACGAAGTAAAACCGCCGCGGCCTCGGCACGACTGATGTTCCGTTCGGGACGGAAGAATCCATCACCGTACCCTGTGATCATTTTTAATTCTTTCGCTATCGAGATGCAGAAGTAATACCATGCCGGCAATTTGACGTCCGGAAAAGGCGCGAGGGCAGTATATTTTTCGCGTTGCGCATCGGTTGGCATGGTGCAGTCAAAACAATTGGTGACGCCCAAAGCGATTTTGATGAATTCCGCACGGGTGATTTTTGAATTGGGGCGGAAAAGACCATCGCCGTATCCGCTGATCACGTGCCGTTTGTAGAGGTCGAGAATCGCCTTGTACTGAGGGCTGGCGGAGGAAACGTCCGGGAAAGGAGAGGCGGCGGTTGCTTTATTAATTGGAACGGACTGGGCGAGAAGGGAGGAGTGTGATGTGTCACTGACCGAAAACAAAGAAGCTAGCAAATGATTCGTGGACGGAACAAGAGAACCGATGGTTTTGAAAAGGTCGCCCCATGTCTCGTTTTGACGGATGATCGGAGAAGTGAAGTCCGCATGAATGTAGAGGTCAAAAATCGGTTTGCCCGCGTCATTGATGATTTGGAAAATCGGACGTTCACTCAGTTTTCCTTCGTTCTTGAGTGTGAGTGTGTATCCTTCCTGCATCATGCGGATGGCACCATCACTATTGACCAAAGCGACGTTGATTTGAGGAAGTGTTTTGTTAAAAATGGCCGCGCCACCGGGATAAGTAGGTGCATAGCCCGGAATCGTGGCGGCGATGATGTCGTCGTTCGGATTTGCGTCGCCAATGGTGACCCCAATGGACTTAATATTTTTTTGACTGATAGATTCGGGAAGAATGGTCACGTCGGTATTTTCGTCAGCCACGTAATAGACGTTCGCCAGAATTTGATTCACGCTGTTTTCCACAATCGAAACCCGTGTGGGCAATGTGGCGGAAGCCGGCAACGCCTGAAGGTGATAGATGTCTTTTAAAAGTTCGATTTGTCCAGTTCCGGGGAGCACTCGCGCGGCGATTTCCGCCGTGTTGTCTTTGACGATGACCGCGGTGGGTGGGCCGGAAGTAA
>PFOK01000156.1 GCA_002792495.1 Candidatus Peregrinibacteria bacterium CG_4_10_14_0_2_um_filter_43_11
AATAACACTGTTAAAAATGTAAAATTCACTATGACAAATATAAACACATCCAAAGAACAGGAACGCGCCGAACTCCATCGCACCATTTGGCAAATCGCCAACGACCTTCGTGGGAGTGTGGATGGCTGGGACTTCAAGCAATATGTTCTGGGAATGCTTTTTTATCGCTTCATCAGCGAAAATCTCACAAGCTACATCAACGAGGATGAAAGGCGTAACGGCAATAAGAATTTTGATTATGCGAATCTCTCAGATGAGCAGGCTGAATTCGGACGGGCTGATACGGTAAAGGAAAAGGGATTCTATATTTTACCAAGCGAACTGTTTGTAAATGTCAGTAAAAACGCGCGCAACGATACAAACCTGAACGAAACCCTGGCGACAGTTTTCCGAAATATCGAAAATTCCGCAAAAGGCACTGAAAGCGAACCCGATCTAAAAGGTTTATTTGACGATCTTGATGTAAACTCCAATAAATTAGGAAGTACGGTAGAAAATCGCAACAAAAGGTTAGCCAAACTCATGGAAGCCATTGGCGGCCTTCGTCTTGGTGAATATACAGATAACACCATAGACGCTTTCGGTGATGCTTATGAGTTTCTTATGACGATGTATGCTTCAACCGCCGGCAAATCCGGCGGGGAGTTTTTCACCCCACAAGAAGTCAGCGAGCTTTTAGCAGAAATCACAACGGTCGGCAAAAAAGAGGTAAACAAAGTGTACGACCCCGCTTGCGGATCAGGTTCTCTGCTTCTGAAATTTGCCAAAGTACTCGGCAAAGAAAATGTTCGGCAAGGATTTTTCGGACAGGAAATAAGTCTCACCATCTACAACCTCTGCCGTATCAACATGTTCCTGCATGACATCAACTACAATCATTTTGATATCGCGCACGGTGATACCCTAACAGACCCGAAACATTGGGACGACGAGCCGTTTGATGCCATCGTTTCCAATCCACCGTATTCCATTAAATGGGAAGGTGATGCAAACCCACTCCTTATCAATGACCCCCGCTTTTCACCTGCCGGAGTACTGGCCCCCAAGAGCAAGGCAGATCTGGCTTTTACGATGCACATGCTTTCGTGGCTTTCCACCAGCGGAACAGCGGCGATTGTTGAATTCCCCGGTGTTCTCTATCGTGGCGGCGCGGAACAGAAGATTCGAAAATATCTCATCGACAACAATTACATCGATACAGTGATTCAGCTTCCGCCCGACCTCTTTTTCGGCACCACCATTGCGACCTGCATTATTGTGCTTAAAAAGAGCAAGAAAGATAACAAAACACTGTTCATTGATGCATCGAGAGAGTTTGTTCGCGGTGGGAACAAAAACAAGCTCAGCGACGCCAATCGCGCCAAGATTCTGGAAGCGTTTACGGAGCGAAACGACGTCGACTATTTTGCAAAACTCGTTGATAACAAAGCCATTGAAGAAAACGACTACAATATCGCCGTATCAAGCTATGTTGCCCCCAAAGATACTCGCGAGGTGGTGGATATTACAGAACTCAACGAAAAAATCGCCAAGATCGTTGTAAGACAGAATGAACTGAGGACAGCGATTGATGAGATCGTGGCGGATATTGAAGGTAACCTAGAATAAATATGAATAAGTTAAAGATCAAAAAACAGTTACAAGACATGGAATCCTCAATAACAGAAAAGGATGTTGTATTTCTTTTAGTGCTTTTACGAAAATTATTAGAAAGGAACAATGCAAAGAGTAAATATAAATTGTTGATATTTTATGCAGATTGGGCCTTGCATACGGAGAAAGATAGACTCACAAGTGGGATGAAAAATATATTGAAGAGGATTGAGTCTGAAGATCAAAAGAAAAATTCAACAATGGAACTTTCCAAGTTTATTCACATGGAGCACTTAAGAGACGAAATGAAACAGTGCCTTACTGATTATAACTTACCATTATGTATGGTTGGTGAGGACGAAAGGTGGAATATGTTCGTGATAAAACTTGTGCAGTTTCTTATAGATCATCCTATTAATATCAAAACCGAACATGCAGTTAGTGCTTTTGAAGTATTTGCATTCAAAAAAATGCCGGAAGGTTATGATCATGTAGTAATGTGTCATATGAAATATAAGAAACCTCAAACTGAAAAGGTGTGGCAATTTCATTTATTACCAAATTCTATATGCTAAAAGCTACCTATTTTTCTATTGCGCTGACCCCAAGTAAATATGGAAAATCCAATCAGGAAAACTACAAAAGTATACCCAGTAATCAAATAATCAAAATAGGGGGCACGGTGGCGGATATTGAAGGAACTAACTAAAAACTATGAAAAAAGAATTACAAAATCAAATCATTATTTACGAAGATCGTGTAGAGGTTCGATTTGAAGATGAAACCGTTTGGCTTTCACAAGGGCAATTGGTAGAGCTTTTTCAATCCAGTAAGGCTAATATCAGCGAGCATATCAAAAATATTTATGAGGAAAAGGAATTAGCGCCGGAGGCAACTGTTCGGAATTTCCGAATAGTTCAGAAAGAAGGTATCAGAGAGGTTTCCAGAGATATCGAGCATTATAATCTTGATCTTATAATTTCACTCGGCTATAGGGTGAAGTCTCATGTCGCCACAAAATTCCGCCAATGGGCTACAGCGCGTCTCAAAGAATATATGATAAAGGGGTTTGCCCTTGATTCGGATCGTCTGAAAAGTCTTGGTGGCGGGCATTACTGGAAGGAACTGCTTGATGAGATCAGGGATATCCGCAGCAGTGAAAAAGTACTTTATCGGCAAGTTTTGGATTTATACGCGACCGCGATGGATTACGATCCGCAAGCAGGCGAGTCTTTGAAGTTTTTTAAGATTGTTCAAAACAAACTCCATTTTGCGGCTCATGGACACACGGCAGCGGAGGTGATTTATTTGCGAGTAGATAACGACAAACCTTTCGCTGGACTTGCTACTTTTAAAGGAACACAACCGACTCAAGCCGAAGCAATGGTTGCCAAAAATTTTTTGGAATTAAAAGAGCTAAAAGTTTTGAATAATTTGGTTTCGGCGTATTTTGATTTGGCGGAAATCAATGCCTTGGAAGAAAGACCAATGAAGATGGCTGATCATATTCGTGAGCTTGATAATATTTTGAAGTCAACAGGGAGAAAAGTTTTGGAAGATGCCGGAAAAGTGAGTCATGAAAAGGCAATGGAAAAAGCAAAGTTAGAATACAAAAAATATAAAGCAAAGAATTTGAGTGAGGTGGAAAAGGAATATTTGGAAAATATAAAAACCGTAGAAAAGAAAGTGGTGAAAAAAGTACGGGAAAAAACTCCTAAATCTAAAAAATAAACTATGACCAACCACCATTCAAAAATCGAAAAACTAATCGCCGAACTTTGCCCGAATGGTGTGGAGTTTAAGGAATTGGGAGAGGTTCTGAAAAGGACAAAGGGAACACCTATTACAGCAGGACAAATGAGTAAATTGAATAAAGAAGGTACGCCAATTAAAATTTTTGCTGGTGGTAGAACCGTTGCATATGTTGATTACGGAGATATACCAGATAAAGATGTGCTAACAAAAGAATCTGTTGTTGTAAAATCCCGAGGTATAATTGCATTTGAATACATTGATAAACCATTTAGTCATAAAAATGAGTTTTGGTCTTACTACAGTAATAATCCCGATATTAATATTAAATATGTTTACTACTATTTAAAAAATAAGGAATTATATTTTCAGACAGTCGGTCAAAAAATGTCAAAAATGCCTCAGTTATCAATTCCAGATACTGATAAATTCAAAATCCCCCTCCCACCCCTCGCCATCCAACAAGCAATCGTAAAAATTCTCGATACATTTACAGAGCTGGAAGCAGAGCTGGAAGCAGAGCTGGAAGCAGAATTAGAAGCAAGAGAGAAGCAGTATGAGTATTATAGAAAAGATTTAATGTTGTCTAACAACGATGGGGATCAGAAAACGTTAGGTGATATTTACGATTTTCAATATGGAGAAGGTAACACCATTCCAAATACAGGAGGAAAATATCCAGTATATGGCGGTAATCGTTTAGCCGGCCAACACGATCAATATAATAGTGAGGATGCACCCGTTATAGGTCATATTGGCGCATACGCGGGAATCGTTAATTGGGTTAGCGGAAAACACTTTGTCACATATAATGGGGTAATCTGCAAAATTAAGACAAATATTAATCCGAGATATGGGTATTATCTTTTGCTTTTACAAGATTTTAGATCACAGGCACATGCAGGTTCACAACCCTTTGTTTCATACGATATCTTAAAGAAAGCGATTGTACGAATTCCTGATTTATCCCATCAGAACAGCGTTGTGGACATACTTGATAAATTCGATGCTCTCGTCAACGATATTTCCATCGGTTTGCCTGCCGAACTCAATGCGCGAAGAAAACAATACGAATACTATCGAAACAAGCTCTTAACTTTCAAAAAATATGAATCATAAAATATCAATTCGTTTTTTTGATGACAGAGAAGTTCGTGCCGTTTGGGACGAAAAAAATGCCAAATGGTGGTTTTCGGTACTCGACATCATTGCCGTGCTGACCGACCAAGACGACTACGCTAAAACCCGCAATTACTGGAAATATCTCAAAGCAAAGCTAAAAAAAGAAAAGAGCCAAGTGGTTAGTAATACTACCCAGTTGAAACTAATTGCACCCGACGGGAAAAAACGCTTGTCTGACATGCTTGATTATGAGGGCATTATCGCCCTCGGAAAGACCTTTCCCGGAACTAAAGCAAATCGGTTTATAGATTGGTTTACATACAGCGACGAAAGTATAGACGGAAAAAGTAAAACCAAAGCCTATGCCCTTTTTGAAAGCTCGCTGATTGACGAAATAGAAGTGGGCACTGTTAAAGGTCTGCAACAAATCCACGCCTATCTGTTTGGCGGATTGTATAAATTTGCAGGGCAAATCCGACAAAAAAATATTTCCAAAAGCGGCTTTCAGTTCGCCATGGCGCAGTATTTAAAAAGTACACTCCAACAGATTGAACAAATGCCCGAAGAGTCCTTTGATCAGATTGCCGATAAATACATAGAAATGAACATTGCCCATCCGTTTATGGAAGGAAATGGGAGAAGCACACGCATTTGGCTCGATTTGATATTAAAAAAACGCCTGAAAAAATGTGTTGATTGGAGTGCGATAGGAAAAAATGACTATATGAACGCGATGGTAAAAAGCCCGACAAATAGTAGCGACATAAAAAAACTGCTCAAAAAAGCCCTGACGGATAAAATCCACAGTCGTGAAATGTTCATGAAGGGCATCGACTACTCATATTATTACGAAGAACAATAACCATGCCAACAAACAAAAAACCTGCCTGCCGGCAAGGCAGGTATAATTTAGTAGCGGAAAATCCGCAAAGCACCGTGGTGGGAGAATACACACCGGATAAAAAGCGTGCCTCTCATTATCAGAGTGAAGCGGAACTGGAAAAGGCTTTTATTGAACAATTGGAGTCTCAGGCCTATGAATACCTGCCCATTACCGCCGAAAACGATTTGGAATTGAACTTGCGGGTACAGCTGGAACATTTGAATGGTTTCATGTTTACCGATGATGAATGGAATCGTTTTTTTAAGGGAGAGATAGCGAATCCGAATCAGAGTATTGGGGAAAAAACAGCAACCGTACAGGAAGACTACATCAAGAACTTAACGCGGGATGATGGCACAGTGAAAAATGTCTATCTGCTTCAAAAAGACAACATTCACGAAAACAGCTTACAGGTCATCAATCAGTACACGACCGACCTGCCTGCCGGCAGGCAGGAGACTGGACAGCGCGCGAATCGCTATGATGTCACTGTGCTCGTTAATGGGCTTCCACTCGTGCATATCGAATTAAAACGCCGCGGAGTTGCCATTCAGGAGGCATTCAATCAGATCAACCGCTACCAAAGGGAAAGCTTTTGGGCGGGTGCGGGCTTATTTGAATATGTACAGTTATTTGTCATTTCTAACGGAACCCACACTAAGTATTACAGCAACACCACTCGCGCATCACACATCAAAGAATCGGCAGAAGGCGCGGTAAAAAAAGGTAAACGCTCAAGTAATAGTTTCGAGTTTACCAGCTGGTGGGCGGACGCGACCAATAAACCGATTACTGATTTAGTGGATTTCGGAAAAACATTCTTTGCCA
>PFOK01000042.1 GCA_002792495.1 Candidatus Peregrinibacteria bacterium CG_4_10_14_0_2_um_filter_43_11
CTATTAACTATTAACTATTAACTATTAACTATTAACTATTAACTATTAACTACTGAGAACTGTGCACTGCAGTACTGTTATTAATTTAATATTTGTATATTCGCTTCTTTTATTTCTTTCTCCGGCATTTCCGAAGGCGCGCCAAGCACAAGATCTTTCGCTTTTTGATCTTTAGGGAAGGCGATGACTTCACGGATATTCGGTTCGCCGGCAAACAACATCACCAAGCGGTCCACTCCCCAGGCGATGCCACCATGAGGAGGCGCGCCGTATTTAAACGCTTCCAGCATATGACCGAATCGCGCTTCCGCTTGCTCGGGAGTGATTTTTAGAATTCCAAAAATTTTTTTTTGCAGATCGTGTTCGTGAATTCTCATGCTTCCGCCGCCAAGTTCATTGCCATTCAAAATCACGTCGTAAGCTACGGAACGTGCTTTTTCCGGCTCGGTATCGAGCAGTTCACGATCCTCGTCCATCGGTCGGGTAAAAGGATGATGCATGGCACTTATTTCTCCCGTTTCTTTGTTTTTCTCAAACATCGGAAACTCATTGACCCACAGGTAGGCAAAAACATTCGGGTCACGCAATTCAAACTTATCCGCGCAATACAGTCGCACTTGTCCGAGCACGTTGCAGGCGGTCACAAAATCATCCGCGGCAAAGAACACAACGTCGCCGAGTTTCGCTCCCGTTTTTTCCGTAATGGCCGTGACTGTTTTTTCATCCAAAAATTTGAGAATAGGGGATTTAATGCCTGCCGCGTTGTACACAAAATAAGCAAGACCCTTCGCGCCATATGTTTTGGCGAGTTCTTCCAATTTATCCAATTCACTCCGGGGGAAGCCCGCCGCACCCTCCACTTTCAGCGCTTTTACCACGCCGCCTTTGGCAATGGTGTCTGTGAACACCTTAAATCCGCTTTCTTTCACAATGTCTCCTATATCCGTAATTTCCATGCTGAAACGAATATCCGGTTTATCCGAACCATACCGCTCCATGGCTTCCTGCCAAGAAAGAATGGGAAAAGGAGTGGTGAGTAATTTTTTATCCGGCGCGAATTTTTGAGTGAGTTCCATCAATAATTTTTCATTGATTCCCATCACGTCCTTTTCTGCCACAAAACTCATTTCCAAGTCCATTTGGGTGAACTCGGGCTGGCGATCGCCACGCTGGTCCTCATCGCGGAAACACCGCGCGATCTGAAAATACTGATCAAATCCCGCAATCATCAGTAGCTGCTTGAGTTGTTGCGGGCTTTGGGGGAGTACATAAAATTTACCGGGATAAATACGGGACGGAACCAGGTATTCCCGACTGCCTTCAGGCGTGCCCTTGATCAGAATCGGGGTTTCGATTTCCAAAAATCCGTGTTCATCCATAAAATCACGAACCGCTTTGACCATCCTGTGGCGCAGAATCATATTATTCTGTAACCGTTTATGACGAAGATCGAGATACCGATACTTTAGGCGCAACTCTTCATTCATCGCTTTTTCCTGATCGATTTCAAAGGGCGGGGTTTTTGCCTCGTTCAGCACTTCAACCGTGCTGATATACACTTCAATTTCTCCCGTTGCCAATGTGGAATTGGATTGACCTTCCGGCCTCAGACGCACTTCACCCGTCACCTTCAGCACATATTCCGGTCGTACATCCTCGGCGGCTTTCCAGCCTTCTTTATTCACTTCGGGGTCAAAAACAATTTGTGTCAGTCCGTACCGATCCCGTAAATCAATAAAAATCAACCCACCATGATCACGGCGGCGATTCACCCAACCTGCAAGCGTAATGGTTTGGCCTTTGTGCTGGGCGGTGAGTTCACCGCAGTTGTGAGTTCGGTACATGGTTTTATGGTTAAAATGCCCGTTCATTTTAAGGGAAAGAGAATTAATTTTCAATTCTCAGTTTCCAATTTTTAAACATTCTATTGTTTGTAAATTGTAATTTGCCAATTACCAATTACGAATTTCGTTCATTGGTTTAAAAATTAAAAATTCTAAATTAAAAATTGAAACGCCCCCTCTCGTATCACTTCCACCTTCCCGTTCTTCGGCAAAATCACCGTCGAAGCTTTTGATTCAGGAGGGATGCTTCCTTCAAAAATCATGTCCGGAAAGGCGTCGACCGATCGCAATACTTCTTCGTGAGTGTGGCATAAATCGCTACCCGCTTTGTTCGCGCTGGTCGTGATCAACGCTCCTCCAAAACCGGTGAGCAGCATTTGTGTCAGCGCATCATCCGGAATCCGAATGCCAACGAGTTCCGTTTCCGGAAAATAGTGCCGGGGAATCAGTGGTCCTTTGGGGAGCAAGATCGTCACAGGTCCGGGCAGCAATTTATCAATCAGTTTTTGACTAAATTCATCCACAATCGCGTAGTTCGAAATGTCTTTTTTAAAACCCATCGGCAACATGATGCTCATCGGTTTTAGCGCGTTACGCCCCTTGATAATCCGGATTGTCTCCGGAACTTTCGGGTTCATCATGTCGCCCGCCAAGCCAAAACAGGTATCGGCAGGATGCGCGATAACGCCTCCTTTTTTGAGGATCTTGATGGCACGTGCCAGTGTTTTCGCGGTAACAGGAAGAGATTTCATTGTGGCGGCACACTCCCGGATGATCGGATAAATTCTTTCTTGAAAAAATCAAAAAAATCCATTAAAGTGATCGGGAAATGAACGTAAACACTTTACCACAATTCGGTTTTATCAGCATCATACTGTTATAAAAAGCGGGCTCGTCCTGCTTTTTTTGTAAATAATTTTAATATGAAAAAACCCTCCTTCAAAAAAATTCTCCTCCTCGGTTCCGGTGCCCTTAAAATAGGCGAGGCCGGTGAATTCGATTACTCCGGTTCTCAGGCCATCAAAGCGTTTAAAGAGGAGGGGATTAAAGTCATTCTGATCAACCCCAATATCGCCACCAACCAAACTTCAAAAGGATTGGCGGACAAAATCTATTTTCTCCCCGTTACACCTTATTTTGTTGAGCAAGTCATCAAAAAAGAAAAACCGGATGCCATCGCGCTCAGTTTTGGTGGGCAGACCGCGCTCAATTGCGGAGTGGTCCTGCAAGAAAGTGGCGTGCTCAAAACATACAAAATCAATGTACTGGGAACGCCCGTAAAATCCATTCAGCTCACCGAAGACCGTGAACTCTTCAATCGCGCACTTGCCGAAATCGATGTGAGAATCCCTCGAAGTGTAGCGTGCACCGCGATGAATGACGCGAAAAAAGCGGCAACAAAAATCGGTTTTCCGGTCATGATTCGCGCGGCTTTTGCTCTGGGGGGGCTTGGCTCCGGTGTGGCTAAAACTCAAAAAGAACTCGATACCGTTTTGCAGAAGGCATTTTCGGGATCTTCCCAGGTGTTGGTCGAAGAATACCTGAAGGGTTGGAAAGAAATCGAATACGAAGTGGTGCGTGACGCGCAAAACAATTGCATCACCGTTTGCAACATGGAAAATCTAGACCCGCTTGGCATTCACACGGGAGAGTCCATCGTTATCGCACCCAGTCAAACACTCAACAACCACGAGTATCAAAAACTCCGCAACATCGCCCTCAAAGTCATCCGTCATTTCGGTATCGTGGGGGAGTGCAACATTCAGTACGCGCTGGATCCAAAGTCCGACGACTATCGCGTGATCGAAGTCAACGCGCGTCTCAGTCGTTCTTCCGCGCTCGCTTCCAAGGCAACCGGTTACCCCTTGGCATACATCGCGGCCAAACTGGGGCTGGGGTACAGTCTGCCGGAACTCAAGAACAATGTGACTCAAAAAACCAGCGCTTGTTTTGAACCGGCACTCGATTATGTTGCCCTTAAAATCCCGCGTTGGGATCTCAACAAATTCCGTAAAGTCAACGACGTGATCACAACCGAAATGAAATCGGTGGGGGAAGTCATGGCTTTGGGGCGTACGTTTGAAGAGGTGTTGCAAAAAGGGTTGCGCATGATCCAGATCGGAGCATACGGGCTCACCCCGGAAACATTCTCAATCAATGGTCTGGAAGAAGCACTTGTAAATCCCACTCCCCATCGCATTTTCGCGCTCGCAAAAGCGTTCGACAAGGGCTATACCGTTGAAAAAATCCACCGCCTTACCGGAATTGACCCGTGGTTTCTTTTCAAAATCAAAAACATCCGCGATTTGAATAAAAAAATAGGTCATTGCAAAACCCTGTCCGCCATCAAGCCCGATGCCATGAGGCAATTCAAACAGGCCGGTTTTTCTGACCGTCAAATCGCCGACGGAGTAGGGAGTCGCGAGTCATCTGTCCGCCAGTATCGCAAAAAATTAGGTGTGCTTCCTGTCGTCAAACAAATCGATACCTTGGCCGCGGAGTTTCCGGCCAAGACAAACTACCTCTACCTCACGTACAACGGAATTCAGGACGACATTTCTTTCAAGGGCACCAAAAAGAAGAAAACCATTGTTCTCGGTTCCGGGCCTTACTGCATCGGCTCTTCGGTGGAATTCGACTGGTGTTGTGTGAACGCGGTCAAAACCCTGAGCAAACAAAAACACGAGGCCATCATGATCAACTACAATCCGGAAACGGTGAGCACTGATTATGACGAATGCGACAAACTCTATTTTGATGAATTGAGTCTGGAGCGCGTACTCGATATCGCCGACAAGGAAAAACCGGATGGCATGATCATTTCGATGGGTGGGCAAATCCCCAATAACCTCGCGGTCAAACTCGACGAAGCGGGCATCAGGATCATGGGAACCGCTGTAAAAGATATCGATCGTGCGGAGAGTCGGGACAAATTTTCAGCCCTGCTCGATAGAATCGGAGTCGATCAGCCGGAATGGAACGCATTCAGCAAAATCAGCGATGCCTATATTTTTGCCAACAAAGTCGGTTACCCTGTTTTGGTTCGTCCCAGTTACGTGCTTTCCGGGGCTGCCATGCGTGTGGCGCACAATCACGATGAACTGGAGGCTTTTCTCGGCAAAGCCGCACGCATCAATACTGAAGCACCGGTCGTGATTTCTAAATTCGAAGTCGGCGCGCGTGAAATCGAAATGGATGCGGTCGCCCACAAGGGAAAACTCCTGATCTTCGCGATTTCCGAACATGTCGAAAACGCCGGAGTCCACTCGGGTGATGCCACTATTGTTCTCCCTCCTCAAAAAACATATCTGGAAACATTACGTCGGGTCAAAACCATCGGAAAAGAGACGGCAAAATCGCTCAACATCACCGGGCCTTTCAACATTCAGTTTTTGGCCAAAGACAACCGCATCAAAGTCATCGAATGCAATCTCCGCGCGAGCCGATCCTTTCCGTTTGTTTCTAAAGTCACCAAATACAACTTTATCGAAATCGCCACACAAGCCATGCTGGGCATTGTCGATAAAAACAAAAAATACCAAACCGTCGATCTCGATTACGTGGGTGTTAAATTTCCCCAATTCTCATTCCCGCGGCTCAAAGGTGCCGATCCCGTATCGGGTGTGGAAATGGCCAGTACCGGCGAAGTCGCTTGCTTTGGCGACGATCTTGAAGAAGCGTTCTTAAAATCATATCTTGCTGTCGGCAATCGGATTCCCAAAAAAAACATCCTACTTTCCATCGGTCGTATGGTCGATAAACTCGACATGCTCGAAACCGCTCGTTTGATGAAAAAACAGGGATTCCATTTGTTCGGCACCGAAGGAACGGCGAAATTCCTAAACGAAAACGGCATTGAGGTCACCCACCTTCATCGCGTTTCCACGCACAAAAGCCCGAACATCGCCGAATACCTGAGTCGCGGAAAACTCGGTTTGGCGGTCATCATTCCGCGAACCTACGCGCATGATGAAGTCACCGACGGTTACCTCATCCGCCGCAAAGCCATCGACATGAACATCCCCCTCATCACCAACGTGCAGGTCACGAAAACCCTGATGCGTGCTCTTGAAAAATACAAAATCGAAGATTTAAAAATCGAGGATTGGGAGGAATATAGGAATTAGGTTAATCCTTCTCTATTTATAGCTGTTCACCTACTTTTTCTACTTCCATTTGTGTAATGGCTACTTGTTGGCATGCTACCCATTTTTATTATGGATTTTATTCTTGATGATAAAAGGAAACGGAGCCTGCCTGTCGGTATAGCTGGAATAGTATAATCCCATTCGTCATTTCGACCCGCCTGAAGCAGGTGGGGAAGAAATCCCTTTGCCCACTATTTCCTTCAAAATAGGCAGTGATGATATTGTGTCATTTTATTTTGATTTGGCTATAGGCAGGGTTCGGGGGTGAATGAGCCTCCCGATGAAGATGAATGGTACAACGATAACCAGGCTTCAGGAACCCCCGGTGGTTTTTTCGGCCTGCCTGCCGGCAAAGGCGGGCTCCACCGGAGCAGATGCCGGCAAACCGGTCTGAAATAGAAGGAGGTAAAGCCAACTGAAATGAAAGACACCGGCATGAAAAAACTGCAAGCGGTTTTAAATGACAGTGAGGGTTGCCCTACTATTTTTTGCATCAAGGCAAAAACGGGCGGAAATGCATAAGAATCACCACTATGCTCATGGTAGCGCTGAGAGTAGATGAACCTTATTTTAGAAAGTTCGGTTGACATTATGATATCACTTTGATATCATATATTTATAGTATTCCAACGAATTATTAGAATAGAGTGACGAATCAAAAGAAGCGATTTCAAAAAATCATTGTAGGAAGTTTAAAAGAATACCCTTTTGAATGGATCAGAAATTTTCTGGAATATTATGATTATGTCAGCGAAGCCAATGCTTCATCACATTTTATTTTCAGACACTAGTGTCCCAAGAAAGTTTTAAGTGAGGGGCTAATTTTGTTTTGGTATAAACGAAAAAAGGGTTTTTGGTAAAGTGTTAGATGTAATTCAAACAT
>PFOK01000117.1:0-5485 GCA_002792495.1 Candidatus Peregrinibacteria bacterium CG_4_10_14_0_2_um_filter_43_11
GAATGGCGGGGTTATGCCGTTTTATGTTGTTTTAGTTATACCTGCGCCGGAGGGTAGTTGTACTGCCCTTCGACGCAATACCTGTATTCCCCGTTTTATGCCCCGATAAAAACTCAATCGGTTTGCAAAAAATCGCGTCGGTTGATAGGATATGAGACAACCTACTCATGCTGGATATGGAAAAGCCCTCAACTATTTACGATATCATTAAAGGCGCAAAAAAATATCTGCCTCAAATCAATGAGCAGAGGGTTATGCGGGCTTATGAATTCGCCAAAAAAGCCCATGAGGGACAAACGCGTAATTCGGGCGTGCCCTATATTCAGCACCCTATGGAGGCGGCTAAAATTTTGTTGTCACTGCATCCCGATGAGGATTCGATTGTGACGTCTCTGTTGCATGATGTTTTGGAGGACACGGAAGTGACTTTGGATGAAATTACGAAGGTATTCGGCAAACAGATTGCCCCCCTTTTAACGGGGCTTGAAAAGTTAGGCAAGGTGTATTACCGCGGGGAGGATCGCCAGGTTGAAAATTTGAGGAAGATGTTCATCGCCATGGCAAAGGACATTCGGGTGATTTTGATCAAGCTGGCCGACCGCTTGCACAACATGAGGACGCTGGAATGTATTCCGGAACATAAAAGGGAGAGAATCGCGAAAGAAACACTGACGATTTACAGTCCTATCGCCACCCGTTTGGGTATTTATAAAATCAAGAATGAATTGGACGATTTGTGTTTTAAATATTTGTATTCGGAGGACTACGAAAGGGTTACAAAGGAACTCAATGCGCTGACAAGTTCTCAACAAAATACCATTAAAAACAGTAAAAAAGTTCTTACGGATCAACTGAAGAAAGCCCATATCAACGCGGTGATTGAGGGGCGCGTTAAGCACGCGTACAGCATTTATAAAAAATTGAAAAGGAAGGGGAAAAATTATGTTTCCGAATTGTACGATGTGTTGGCTTTGCGGGTTGTTGTGGAAGATGAAGCGCAGTGTTATCAGGCATTGGGGATTATTCACAAAAACTGGACTCCGCTGGCCACGCGTTTTAAGGATTATATCGCGGTTCCTAAAGCTAATGGGTACCAAAGTTTGCACACCACGCTGATTGGCCTGTGCCCCAGCATGCGTAATCAGCCTATCGAGATACAAATCCGCACCAACGATATGAATTTGGTCGCCAAATATGGTATTGCGGCTCATTGGCAGTACAAGGAAGTTGGAGGAAGTTCGGTTGCCGTCTCTCAGGATAAGCTGAATTGGGTACAGAGTTTGGTGGATTTGCATGAATCGCTTAAAAGCAACGCTGAATTCATTGAATCACTCAATGTGGACTTGTTCCAGGATCGTATTTTTGTTCTCACACCGGAGGGGGATGTGTTTGACTTGCCCGCGGACGCGACCCCCATTGATTTTGCCTATCATATTCATACGGATGTTGGCCATCGCTGTCGAGGAGCGAAAGTGAATGGACAGATTGTCCCCCTAAATTACCATTTAAAAAACGGTCAGGTGGTGGATATTATTGCCGGCAATGAAATCAAGCCCAATCGTTATTGGCTCTCTTTTGTTGTGACTTCTCATGCCAAACAGTGCATAAAACAATGGCTCAATTCGCAGGATCGGGACAATTTGATTAAAACAGGAAAGGAGATGTTGAATGGCCAATTAAAACGTTTCGGGCAAAAGCCGTTGAACCCCAATTTAACACTATTGCGAGACTTGGATGGGGAAAAATTGACCATTCGTGAACGTGAATCCATTCTGGAAAAAATAGGCAATGGATCTGTGGATGTCGTTGCCATAACCAGAAAAATAATTCCTGAAGAAAGTCGTACCTCGGTTTATCCCGAAAAACAGATTGAACACACACTGATGACTGAAGGAGTTCAATTTGAAGATCAATCGGAGATTCTGATCACCGGGGAGAAGGGGTACAAAACACAAATCGCCTCTTGTTGTAATCCTAAGCCCGGCAATATGATCATTGGTTATATTACCCGTGGACGCGGCGTGACAATCCATCAGGAAAACTGCAGGGTGATCAAAGGACTCGAATCCAAACGATTGATCAAGGCTTCGTGGGGCACCCAAAAAAGCCATGAGTTCGTTGCCAAGCTCTCTCTGGAACGTCGCTCACGGATTGGGCTTTTGCGTGATGTCGCGGAAGTGTTTGCCTCCAATCAGTTGCCGATTATTGATATTGAAAATATACGGCATGAGGGTACCGACTTGGGACAAATGCTGATTTCCGCCAGTTTTGACAATTTAGGGACCCTCCACTTTGTAATGGATCAGCTAAAAAACATTCCCGGAATCTTCAGTGTAAAGGAATGCAAATAGCGTGTGGCTTCAGGGCTTGAATGGCCAATGGACATGAAAAATGGCATTCGGATTATTTTCTATGCAGAGAGCATTTCAATCAATTTTTCAATCATCAGACTGTTGTGAATATTCTGACGCCCCTGTGATCCTTTTTTGTAATGATCGATCACGTGCTTTTTCTGCTCTTCCGGGTAACGACCAATGATTTCCGCGACACGCTTGTCCACCTCTTCTTCCGCGACAGTGATGTTCGCGTCCTTGATGATGTACTGTATCCCCAAGCGGGCTTTCACGCGTTCTTCAGCCGGTTTTTGATGCTCTTTTGCAAAATCCTCTTCCGTTTTTTTGACGTGTTGCAAATACTGCTCCCATTTTAACCCCTGCCGCGAGACCTGTTCCCTTTTTTCATCCAACATGAATTTCACCTCTTCATCCATCAACACTTGAGGTAAATCCACCTCAACCATTTTGATGATCGCATCAACGACACTGTTGTCGTGTTCTTGCCGAGAGCGCGTTTCCATTTCTGTTTTCAAATCGTCACCGATCTTTTTCTTAAAATCCTCTATCCCTTGCTTTTCACCTACAATTTTTTCGATCATCGCTTCATCGAGCGTTTGCTCAAGCTTTTCTTCCAATCGGCTGAGCGTGAGTTTGAATTTTACTTTTTGCCCCCGCATGCTTTCGGCGTGATAATCCTTGGGGAAAGTGACTTTAAATTCTTTCGTCTCGCCAACGGACATGCCGATGATCGCGTCTTCAAAACCGGGCACCATGGTTTCACTCCCCAGAATAATGGGATGATTTTTGCTCGCTGTATTGGGGATAGCTTCTCCTTTTTCGTCGAACCCTTCAAAATCCACTTCCGCGCGATGATCTTTTTTGGCTTTGGAAGAAACGTCTTTCCATTCCGCGAAACGACTCATGATCATTTCGATGGTTTCATCGACTTGTTTGGGTTTTACTTCGACTTTAGGTCGGGTGATTTTAATTTTTTTATAATTCCCGACTTTGACTTCTGGCATCACCGCGACAACGGCCGTGTAAACCAAATCATCCCCCTCTTTTTTGACTGTGGTTTTGATCTCCACTTTTGGCGGCGCGATCACGTGAATGTCGTTTTCTTTGATGACGGTCATGTACGTTTCGGGGAGCACGTGATCTAAGGCTGCGCTGATAATTGCCTCCGGATTGACGCGTTCACGCACGACTTCTTCGGGGATATGCCCACTGCGAAAACCATCGACTTTAACGCTTTTGTTCAATTCCTCCAGCGCCTTTTTTTCGTGTTTTTGATAAGTTCCGTACGAAACGGTGATGGTGAGTTCCATTTCGGATTTTGGGAGTTTTTTGACGGTACATTTCATAATAATATTGATTAATTTATTGGTTTATTAATTTATTGGTTTATTTCAACAATAAATTAATAAAAGCATAATCCGCCAAAACGTTGGTGAAGACGGACGGAGCGTAATAAACCAATGAATCAATTCGTTAAAAAATAATTCGCCCGATCAAGAGCGCGTTTTAAGCTTGCGCAATAAGGCGCCGCCTGCTGAGCCTCTATACAGTTCTCCTGATAGCGCTTCTGGCTAAATGGGGTACGAATCCCCATGAGCTTTAAATCACGCGCAGAGAGACTTGTGGCGATGTCGGAACGGGAAAGTTTTTCCTGCGCGTAGAGCACATTGATTTTTGCCCACAAACACGCGCTATCGTCGGCATTTTTGGAGCATTTGATCTGGTAGCGCACGCGATAGTAAGTGAACAGACGGGTGAGAAGGTCAACTTCGGTTTCCGGCGACGTTTCCACTACGGGAGCTTCCGGGGTAACGGTGGAAGGATCGACCGGATTTTCCACAGGGGGAGTTTCCGGATTGGAGGAAGGCGCAACGACATGAACGGTAATAGCGACTGAACTTTCATTGCGACGGTCACGAGCGTATACATCATATCGGATTTCATCGCCGAATTTGACCTGGGTGTCGATGTATTCCGTTTTTTCGGAAGAATCGAACAAAAATACTTTTTCACCGGTGGATACAAATGTTTTTTGCAAACCGAATGTGCGGAAGTCGTAATCCGGAGGAGTTACCCAGGTGAGTTGAACGCGAAAAGGGTTTTCGAGTACGGTCGCTACAACATTTTGAGGAGGGTAGGGCGGGGTCAAATCACTACGTGGACTATCTTCATCAATGCGAATGGCCATTGTGCTGTCAAAATCTTTGAGGTTGTCTCCGTTTAGATCGATTCCGACGATGTGGTTTCCGGAAGCACGATCGTAAATGCGGACCTTGAGGCCGGAAATAGTGATCTCATCGCCCACGACCCAATCAGCCTCGATAGGCAGGTGGAGGGACTTGAGATTTGTGCTGTAGGTAACAGCCGGTTTGGCAAGGATTTTGCCATTATCCACCGCACTTCCGGTGATTTGGATGTCTTCGTTATCCTTTTCCCATAAAATATATTGAACATCACTAAGAATAAGGTTGATACCTTGTTTCAAGGTAATGGAATCCGAACTCTCGTTCATGATTATCGTAAGGGGGTTGATTTCCTGTATCCCCGCATTAATGGGGAAATGATTGTTTAGACCTGCCGTACCAAGCGCGTGTGCCACGGATAACGGGGCTACAAGCAAACCCATGCCTAACATTCCGGTGATAATCCATTGTTTTAGCATAAAAATGAAAATTAAGATTTGATGTGCCGAATATTATTGCTGTTACTTCTTTTTGCGAAGATTGGTGAGGTATTGCTCCACCGCCGGGTCGGTAAGATTAGTGAGAATGCGATACTGGTTGTAGGCCTTTTGTGCCGCATCCAGATCGCCTTTTTTGATGTACGCGTTGGCGATATCCATGTTGTAAGCCACAAACCCGAATTGATCGATGATTTTCGCGTAATAATCAACCGCTTTGTCGTATTTTCCGACCCGTTCGTAAATGCGACCGAGGTTATGCCAAGCGACCTGAGAATTCTCGTATAATTTTAGAACTTTTTTGTAAGTGTTGATCGCCTGTCCCAGACGACCGAGTTTTTCCTGCGCCAAAGCGACTTCTAAAAAATAAGCGAAAGGCGGGCGTGTATCCACTTCTTCAAGGGAAGTGACCGTAACGGCGTTAGACACTGTTCGTGTGGTTCCATCCGGG
>PFOK01000117.1:5491-6192 GCA_002792495.1 Candidatus Peregrinibacteria bacterium CG_4_10_14_0_2_um_filter_43_11
ATGGTAATCGACATATCGTCTGCCGTATTTGACGTGGCAGGAGGCGTTGTGGCTTCCAAGGAAGGCTCGGGAGCAGGAGTAGCGCTATCTGCGGAAGTGGATGCTGTTTCGTCTCCGTTGGTTGCATCTTCCGTTATAGCGGAAGGATCGAAATCCTTGATCTTCTGCTGATAATCAACGATGGTTTGTTCCAGTTCCTGACGGTACGCGTCGGGCAAATCGACTTGCACGGTGTACTTGGTACAGCCCGTTAAAAGAAAAACGGACAGAGCGATGAATAAAATGGAGGTTTTTTTAATCATTTGAAGTTCAAATAAAGGGTAAACGTATTGTGAGTATAGCAAAAATAACCAAGGGGAACAATGCCCCCTCTCCGTCATTCCCTTCTTCGTCATTCCGTACCTGCCTTTGCCGGCAGGCAGGCTTGATGCGGAATCTCCCCGCAAGGGGCGAAGGATAAGGGAGATTCCCGCTTTACGCGGGAATGACCAGGGTGTAGCAAGAATGACCAGGGAAAGAATGGCAAAAAACCCATATACCAAAAACCCCGCCCCGGGCGACCCCCGAAGGGGAAGCCACATGGGCGGGGTTTAACAGGTTCTTTAGATAAAAGGATTAAATCCTATTTATTTTAAGAAGGCGGAAACTAGTAGCTAAGTACTCGTGAAGGAGAACTTAGAGTTTCTACCAAGTAACCACTG
>PFOK01000001.1 GCA_002792495.1 Candidatus Peregrinibacteria bacterium CG_4_10_14_0_2_um_filter_43_11
ATTTAGGTATTGGAATTTGGTTATTTTTAGATTAATTAGGTTAATTAGAGCAATTAGAATAATTTATGCAATACATCATTCCCGCCCTATCGGCCTTCGTTCTCACACTGCTTTCTGTGTTGATAGTGCTGAAATTTTTCCCGAAAATCGGTTTGATGGATCGTCCGGATAAATACGGACTAAACAGAAAACCAATCCCCTACCCGGGGGGAATTTTGTTGTACTTCGTCTTCGTCGCACTGGCTTTGATTTTTTTCGATCCGACCGTAAAATTAATCGGGCTTATTGTAGGGGGAGGCCTATTGGTACTGGTGAATTTTATCGATGATCGCATCAATTTACCGCCTTGGTTCAGACTGATCGTCCAACTGACTGTCGCACTCATCATGGTAGGAGTGGGCATTGGGATTGAAACGATCACCAACCCTTTCGGGGGTCACATCGATTTAAGCCAGTTACAATTAACCATAGTCATTGGTACTTTTTCAAAAACGATTCTACTCCTTTCAGGACTCTTCACCATTGCCTGGATTCTTTTGATTGTAAACACCATGAACTGGCTGGATGGCATCCCGGGAATGACCAGCGGCATCACCGTGATCGGTGGATTAACCCTTTTCTTTTTAAGCATTTCAAAAATCGTCAATCAACCCGATGTAGCCATGCTCGCACTAATCATCGCCATGATCGCCCTGGCCTTCTGGTGTTTTGATTTTTATCCGCCAAAAATCCTCATGGGAGATTCGGGATCAATGTTGCTCGGCTTGTTACTGGCGGTAACCGCTATTTTTTCCGGCGGAAAAATCGCGACCGCTTTTTTAATCCTCGGCTTTCCCATTCTGGATGCACTGTATGTCATCACTTACCGAATTCTGAATAAACAAGCCCCCTGGAAAGGCGGCGAATGGGATCACCAAAGAAAAGCGGTTCACCTGCATCATCGGTTACTGCATTTTGGACTCAGCGAAAAACAGGCGCTTCTTGTCATTTACGCCCTATGCGCGACATTCGGAATCATCGCTCTATTTTTAGGCACGCGAGGCAAATTCTGGGCCATCATCGTCATCGCGTTCCTGTCGTTCATGCTGGGAATATTACTGCGGGCGAAAGGTAAAAAAATTGATTATTTGGGATAGGAGGTCAAGTAGATTCTCACTTTCTCGTTGTTAACAGCAGACAAAGAAGAAGAGTCAATATCCTCAAATTCTCCATCTGAAGGATCATATATCATAAAGCTGCGACTTCGGTCAGAATTTTGAACCTCGAGTAAATCAACACCATCAATATTAAATTCACGATTAACAATCCCCCCACGTGTCATCACTTCTTTAACAGCAAGTACTCTCTGATATTCGACAAGACGTGAATCAGTCAAAAGCTCCAATAGCTCTTCCTCCGACTTTCCTTCAAACTCGGGGGGAGGAACAGTGGGATTATCAACAAGTTGTTTTAAACGGGAAGGCAATATGTTTCTTGCTTTTTCAAATCTTTTTCCCAGCCAATACGCTTGCCAAGCCTCCCAAATCTGACTCACGCTTTTTCCTGAAAACAACATGCGTAATTCCCTAATTAGACGCCTGTCCTGATTCAACTGAATGATACCATCACGTGCCAAAGATTCTAAAATGTGCTGTGTAGCAGGCAATTTAAGAGCGATGGCTCTATAAAGTATTTCCACATCTAAATCGGATTCCTTTTCAAGAATCCCCATCAATGTTTTAAAAATAAAAGGCCAACTTTCAATGATTTTCATATCAAGTTCTTGCCCCTTCACCATAGGATAATCAAAAATAAAATTGCCTTCCTTTGAGCGATGAATTGAATTAACCTTGCCTGTCTCTTTTTCATGTTGAAATTCGGCCAATCGTTTTATAAAACGCTCAGGAAGCGTAAGAGTTAAAAGCTGAGCGTGTTCGTGATCATAACCGGCAGATTCTTCTAAAAAAGTATGAGCCCGTTCCATTTCATCTGTTTTTAAACTTTCTGACCGATCGATGTTTGACTGAAACTCAACTGACATAACATAAAAGATTATCAATCTTCTAATTATAGCAGATTTAAGCCGAGAAATCAATATTTATCACCCCTAACAGCGCAAACCAGAGCCAGTTTTAAAAACTCTTTTAAGTCTCCTTTTTGTTCAGGAGTCATGCTGGTAAATGGAAAAGCGTGTCCAAAATGATCGGACTGAACCACCTGACGAACATCAGCCCCTACTTTTTTTGATTGCATATAAACCGACAATTGATCAATAAGCCCCCGTGTCATCAATCGGTCATGAACACCCCGAAAGAAAGAAAAAGGAATTCCTTCAGCACAATGGTCTTCTTCCAGCATAGCGGCTAATTTTCTTCGCTGATGTAAGGTGATGACATGAAATTCACGCGCGCTATCCGGAACAGTTCTTTTAAAAGCCTCTGAGTCAAAAGATCCATGCATCATAATGTCATGATGTTCCGGAGAAGTAAGGCCAAGATTCCCGGAAGAACGGCCGCAGGCGGTGGCAACAGGCTGATGCAAAGAACGCATTAACGGTTTTTGAACTGCCCCGAAAAAAGAGGGGTTCCAAAATGCACGAGGTAAATCACTGGCAGGAGCCAGCTGAATAACATGTTTTACTTCATGACGTGTGTGTTTTGACTGAGCATACTGACGAATCGTATGAAGCACGTGAATATCATAAGTTCCAGCCATGGAATGCCCCATTAAAACAATACGACTGGACAATCGATGCGATTCTAAAAGACGGGTCACTATGGCAGACGCGTCTTCCATTTTATCCGACCAACTCACCCGATTGATATGAGGCAATCCTGTTTTTGAATTCAAATATTCCGGTGTTCCTTTCCCGGCCACATTTAAACCTAAAATCTGAGGATTAGTTGCTCCAACCTCTTGTAGTGCCTCTAAAAGAACTTCCATAAAAACGCCATCGGCACCGGCCGTCGTCTCAGACCATCCCCAAAAATCCACCACAGAAAGATCCGGTTTTTTGTTTGGGTCTGCAGTAATACTACGAAGGGCACGACGATTGGTTACAAAAGAATCTTTTTGTAATCCAAAGCCATCATGGAGTTTGGTGAACCAGACATATTTTTGGCCATTAACACTCAGATCACCCTGAGCTTCCCAGTAATAACCACCGGGGCCACTCGGGTTAACAACCCAAGCGTCATGTAGGGATTCTAAATGATTGGAGGGCATTTTAGAAAAAGGGCAACAAAAAAGGGAGGAGAGTAATTTTAACTCAAAAAAATATTTTGTCAATAAAAACTATCAAAATACACTCAAAACAAGTACAATAACACCACGTTTAAAAATTGAAAATTCCAAATTTAAAATTACAAAATGAATATCTACTCCGTCCGTAAATCGCTGATTCCACTGGCCAAAAAAATCATTCAGGAATGCGTGACTGTTTCGGATTTAAATGAAGACAAGCTCAAAAAAATCCGCAACAAGTGGACAAAAAAAAATGGGGGAATCCTGCCCAAAAATCTGGAACTGATCCAGGCCTATGCGGAACTTCTGGAAAAAGGAAAAATTGAGAACACACCGGGTGTTTTAGAAGTGATTCAAAAACGAAAAGTACGTACCCTTTCGGGTATCGCGAACATCACCGTGTTAACAAAAGATCTAGGATGCCCAGGACAATGCATCTACTGCCCCGCGGAAAAAGGAATGCCAAAAAGTTACCTGAGCAACGAACCGGCCATGATGCGCGCGGTACGCAACGAATTCAGCGCGTACAAACAGGTCAAAACCCGACTGAATGGATTGGTGGCTCAGGGACATGACATCACTAAAATCGACATCCGCACCGCCGGAGGAACCTGGGGAGCTATCCCCCTTTGGTATCAGGAAGAATTTTTGAAAGGCATTTTTTTGGGATTAAACGAAGGACCAGGTGCCCTAACGGCAAATTTCAAATTTCTAATTTCTAATTTCAAATTAGAGGATTTAATTAAACAAAATGAAACGGCGAATTGTCGCTGTGTGGGGCTATGGGTAGAAACACGGCCGGACTGGGTAAATGAAGAGGAATTAAAGCGACTTCGAAGCTATGGTGTAACAGGCATTGAGCTCGGCATTCAAACCACGGACGATAAAGTAAATGCCTTTTGCAAACGCGGCCATGGCCTCAAGGAATCGATCGAAGCGACAAAGCTATGCCGTGATGTGGGATTAAAAATTTGCTACCATCTGATGCCGAATTTACCCACCGCGACGCTGGAATCCGATCTCAAATCAGGACGCGATCTATTTGAAATGGAAGGCCTCCGTCCCGATTACCTCAAGGTATATCCTTGTGTCGTCATTCAGCAGAGCCCGTTGGCGGAAATGATCAAAGAAGATAAGGAAGTTCACACAGCCTACACGGATGAAAAATTGATCAACGTCATCGCCGAAATCAAAGGGAGCGTTCCCGAATACTGCCGAATCATTCGCATCATCCGTGATATCCCCGCGGAAAGCATCATGATAGGGTCAAAAAAATCAAATTTGCGCCAAATAATGCAACGCCGGGGAATCACCTGTCGATGTATCCGATGCCGTGAAATTCAGGATCTGAATTTCAAAATTGAAAATTCAAAATTGAAAATTCAAAATTATAAAGCGAATGAAGGAGAGGAAGTCTTTATAAGCATCGAGGAACCAAAGCTGGATAAATTAATCGGATTATGTCGATTGCGATTACCAAAAAAACCGAATGACGGGATTTTTCCGGAGCTCAAAAACGTCGCGCTCGTGCGGGAACTGCATGTGTACGGACGTCAAAAAACATTAAATGAAAAAAAGGGAATGGATTCCAAAACTCAACACTTGGGCATTGGAAAGCAATTGATGGCGGAGGCCGAAAAAATCGCCAAAAAGGCGGGATACAAAAAAATAGCCGTCATCGCCGCCATCGGCACACGGGAATATTACAAAAAACTAGGCTATGAATTAGAAGGAACGTATATGATGAAAAAACTAGCACCTGCCGACTAAACCTTTCTGAGCAAAATCTATGCATTCCTAAACATCAGCACATAGCTATGATCATAACCATATCCATAAATTTCACATTTCTTCTGGAATAAATTAGACCGCCCGGTGCATTAAAAAAATTCCTCTAAAAAATGCCGAACCAAAGGCTGGATATAACGAACGTCATCCGATTCAAACTCCGATGAAAGTTCCCCATCTTTCGTGTTGTCTAAAAGTATAAATGATTTCATCTGTATAGGGTTTTATTATGTCTAATATACGTGCATATAGGATATACATTTTTACCCTTCTCTCATCATTCTTAATGCTACTTCTGCTTTAAGATTGCGACAGGTATAAATTTGAGAAGAACCACCCATTCTATCCGTGAGAACTCGCTGAAAAGCGATTCTTGTTCTTTCAAATTTTGCCGGATCAAGCACCGGAACACTAACGGCAATTCTAGAACCTTCGGTTACAATGATAGCTCCTTTTCCACCGGTTAACCTACCGGGCTCTTGTACGACAGCATCAGGAACATTTTCACAATAAGAAAAAGTACGTGCATGAATTTCTCCATCACCATTTACTTGCTCAGCATTCCCTTGATCGATCGGAAATAATGCGAGTATTTGTTGACATAGACGTCTTGGAGATAAGACATTCCCCAATGTAAGAGGTTTGAAATCATCGTTTGGCAATACCACATTTCCTCCTTGATCATCAGTTAGCTCGATAGAAACACTGACTATGCCAAGTCCTAATTGTTCAACATAATCATTCAGGCGTAAACGAACACCAATCACCCTTCTCATCCGTTCGTGATCATAGGCTTTTAACTGCCTTTCAAGCGCCCAGAGTGGTGGACGAACCCCGTCCTTGGGCATGTGACTGTGACTTGCGAAAGAAGTTCCTAAATCATAATGCGCTTCATCAGCATAAGCATATAATCCATCTGCTGCCTCCGCGATCATATTTATCTGACATGCACCATCATCGTATGAGTAAGAAAGTGGAGAGCTATTATACCCCAGAATAAGTTGTGTTTCACCTGATTTACTCATGATTATTTGAGTTTAAAGGCAATCATATTACCTCATTTGAATCGAGTTGTCAATTTCTAGTCTTGTCCAAATCTAAATGTACCCTAAACGGTAAAAGGAATCCATTGAGAAATGTACCCTGAAACCTTTGAAAAGTGATGCG